>CAZIAH010000069.1:0-21201 GCA_964537715.1 uncultured bacterium
TCATTCGGATCGTTTAATGCGATCCAGTTTCCTTTGGGCAGATAGATGGTTCTGCGGTTTTCTTTTGTGAATACCGGTGCGATCAAAAACGCATCACAAAAAATGTATTCGTCCCAAATGGTATAGGTCTGATCGTCCTTCGGATACGAATAGGCCAGCGGTTTCATGAGTACACCGTTTTTGTAAGACGTATTGGCGCAGGAGTAAATGGTGGGAAGAAGTTGCATTCTCTGATCGCACACCTTTCTGAATAGGCTCTGTAATTTTTTGGAATATTTCCACGGCGGGCGATCTTCGCCGCTGCCCCCGGAACCGTCGATCTTGATTTCGAACATGCCGTTCCAGGTGCCCCACTGCAGCCAGCGGATGTAGAGCGTTTCGTCGATCCTGCCCGGTCCGAGATAACCACCCGTGTCCTGTCCCCAGACCGGGAATCCCATGAAACCGCAGCGCACGGCATTGGCCTGATTTCCAGCCATGCCCTGCCAGTTGGACCGGCTGTCGCCTCCCCATAAACCGCTCAGAAACGGCTGGCACCGGTGAAACGCGGAACGGGCAAAATTGAACTGATTATTGCCGTGTGCATTGGAAAGAAATTCGTGAATCACTTTGGCATAGAGGTAGACGTATTTGTTTCTCGATTCGGATTGAGAGACGGGGTCATGCCATTGTGCTGTCAGAGGGAAATTTTCATCGGCCCGGTCCATTTTATGTCCCCGGACCCCAGCCGCATACTGGTTGGTATTCAGACGTCTCTCGAATTCTTTCAAGGCTTCCGGATGGGTTAGATCGATGTATCCCGGATCAAGCGGGAAGCGGCCGGGGAAGTCCGGGTCCTGGAAGGTCATGGGCCCGACCCAGGTCATGAATTCGAGTCCGAAATCCTCGTTGATCGTTTTGATCCATTTTTCAGGCGCTGAAAATTTTTCATTAAAATCCATTTTTGACCATTCATTCGCACCGTTGCTGTAAGGCCGGTCCACCCAGCAACCGGTCAGGGGGATTTTGAGTTTAGTGAAATTCCGGATGTCATTCAAAACTTCATCTTTGCCGCCGTTGTTCTGATCCCGCCAGAAAATCGGGCCGCAGGCCCAGACCGGCACATATTTCGGTTTGCCGATCACGTTAAAATATTCCCGATGAATTTTATCCCCGGTCGGTCCGTAAAAAATATACCAGTCCAGCACGCCGGTTTGGTGATAGATTTCCGTTGTTCCGTTGATCGCCAGGTGATAACGCCCCTTTGCAAAAGTATCGAAAAAACTGCCGGATCCCAGACTGCTCATGTAAAAGGCAGAATAGGCGGAGGCGTAGTTCTCCGCATAATCCTGGTTTCCGTTGCCGTAAACATCAACGTCGATCACGTTGCCGCGCAAATCCGGATTTTTTGAATTGTGAGGATAGCACTTTTCGATCAGCCCGAAGTAGTGTTCGTTCAGGTCTTTCATCCGGATCGTAATGTGGTTGAACGATGGATGGGCTGTGGTGAAATGAATCGTGTTGTTGAAATGGGCAATCGTCAAAAAGATTTGGGAGGGAAAGTCCTCGTGGAATCCGTCAGTCTGTTTGAATTCCAATTTCAGGATCAACGTATCCACGCTCACTTTTTCGACGATCATCGTATCCGACTCGATAAAGTTGAATTGGAACGACTGGATTTCCATGATTTCGGATTGATCGTGATAAAGCGTCAGGGTGTTGTCTTTCAGAAAAATTTTGAACGGTTCTTTTTTCCAGACAGGCTGGGAAGACACTGATGTGGAAATGAGGATGAGAATCAGAAATAATAAAGCGAGGATTTTGAATCTGGAAAACATAGGTAACCTCCTAAAATATGAATTGGTTTTTATAACCATCGGTCAAGGCAGAGGACTTAACCCTTCGTATTTTATAGTCCACTTTCCGTTTTTCGGAAAACCCGGTGCGGGTCTTTCCGGTGCGCCGTCCCATCCGGCGGTCATCATGGCAACCGCCGTCAACAGCCCGCCGTTGCCAGGCAGATACAACGGCAGAGCGCTGCTCTGATAATTGTGTCCGTTGTTCAGATAGGTATTTTTCGGAACGGCCATCAACAAAGCATCTACGGCGGTTTCCGGCTGACCGATGCGCGCGGCGGTCATGGCAATGAGCGGATAGTCCCAGCCCCAGGTGGATTCCCAATCCCACGACTGCATGACCCGATTCAATGTCGAACGCATGACATCAATATCCACGGAATCGTTAGGCAGCATGCCGTATGCTCCCAACAGGGTCGGATGGTCCCTCCGCTGTTTTTCATCCTCGAATGTGTTCAACGCATTTTCCGCGTTCTGATAAAGTCCATGATTCATTGGCAACGGGGACAGATGATCGATGATGTGCTGCCATTTCGGATCCGGCGGGAAACCCAGCCGTTCGCGCCATTTCTGTGCCGTTTTTAATCCAAATGCCCAGTAGGCCAATTCAAATGTAGGATTGATCGTCGAATCGGGCGAATCAATCTCTTGTGCCGGAATCAGAGGCGGTCCAAGCACATATTGGTTTTTGTTTTCGTCCCAGCGAGCATAATCGGCCATAAAATCCGCAGACGCGAACACGATGGCTTTGTATCTTTCCAGAACGGCCCGGTCTTTTTTCTGCTGGTACAGGAGCTCTGCGTAGTAGATGGGATGCGGCTGCTGCCAGATCAAAAATACGCCGATGGTAGACGGGCTTTCCCGCCCGTCCGGTCCGACCATTTTCGGCCACCGGACGCCTTCGTATCCCTGCTGCTGTGCGGTTTTCCCGGCCTCGGGAAAAATCATCCGATACCACGACAGGCTTTTTTCGAGAAAATCGGGTTTGCCCCACAGGGCGAAATGGACCGCGTGCCACCAGTGCATTTCCAGATGGAATTTGCCGTACCAGCTGTTGCATGTTAGTCCGGTTTCCTGCGGAGGTAGAGATCCGGCGCATTGGATCGCGGTCAAATACCGCGACTGAACGATCCGTCTTTCGAGTTCGAAAGCCCGGGAATCTTTGCTTTCGGAGAGATCCACGGCACCGCCGGTTTTCCAGAAATTCTGCCAGTGTGTTTTGCAGATTTGAAATACCTCTTCTGAGTTGGAAAGCGGTTCTTTGGGTTTGATTTGTGAAAAACAACAGGTGAAGCTGAACTGTTTATTTCCGGAAACGGATAAAAGAAAAGCATGTTCTGCCAGCCGCTCGAACTGCGCTTTTCCCTGCCATTGGATTTCCACAAAATATTGGGTTGAATCCAGTTTGCGTTCGATGAGAGCGGATTGATCATCCTGAACAATGATTTTCGAAGTATGCTTTTCCGGGCTGTTCCAGTCCGCACCGTCGCCGCCCCAGGAAAGCGATCCATAGGGGAAATCGAACGAGATGGAAACACAGTTTTTCCGCAAAAGTTTGGATCGAATCTTCACCGCGATTGCATCGTTTTGCGGATGACATCCGGTTTCGACTTGCATCGCATGGTTTTCGATAGTGAACGTACTTTTGATGATCCCTTCCCAAATGTCCGCAGTCTGGTGAATGTTTTTTATATCCGTTAATTTGATTTCCGAGCCGTCTTGTTTTTTGATTTTGAATCCGATTCTGCCCAGATTCAGCCGGTGCGGATTGGCCCGCAGCCACTCACCGGCTTTCGAATGCTGCAGTGAGGCGTAAGGCACGGATCTACCGTAGGTATCATAATATTCGAATGTTTGATCCAATGCATAGTGATTGGGATTGGCCACAGAATGCCAGCCCCACTGGGACATTGTGCACAAAGAAATCCCATTTCTGTAAAATTCAGGGAAGGTTTGCAAACCGGTGATGTCCGCTGTGAAGGCAAATTCGCCGTTGCCGACTGAAAAGGGGAACAGGCTGTCCGCTGATGAAACAGATGGGATGTGGCGGCACACCAGCGCTCTACGATCGATGAGTTCGTCAGAATGTTTACAGGTGTGTAATAAAAGGAACAGAGGCAGTAAAACGATCATGAATCGATAGTGCATACTCTCCTCCCATTGGCATTCCGGACTATTTAAAGTAATTTTTTCTTATTTCCCATGCAAGAATTTTGTTTGCGTTTGTTTTCCGAAATAAAGTAGTTTGTAGATTAGGCTTTTGCCTAACACAAAAATGACGGGTTATAAATCTGCCATACAAACTGATGTTAAAATCAACGTACTGGAAGAACAGATTAAAATCCGTAAAGTGCAAGCAGAATAGCTTATGCAGGTAGTTTTGAGAGAAGCATTTAGTAGTGGTGGAGCATCGTTTTTAGTTCTATATTCTATATAATGTTACTTTTCCTTGCGAACTCCTTTAAATGGCTTATCATCGGCCTTTTGGTTGATAAACCGACCAGTTGTTGAATCTCGTTTTACCCATTTCTCATTTTGAGGGTTATAAGTCTGAGAACGATCTCTGACTGCTCCTTTTCGGTGGCTATCGCCATAGGGTTTATTTGTTGCCATTATTAAATCCTTTCACTTTAAGTATACGATTTCTATATTCTTCCTTTAAACCACTGCCTGTTATTAAATTCTGTTTTCCTTCATCCAATTTATCCTTGAACCATTTTTTAGTAAAATATCGTTTTAATCGTTTTTGGATACCAATTGTTTTCAACAATCGCTCGAAGGAAAGACCTCTTTCTGACAACTGTAGCATAGCAATGCCTTTAATTGGCATGGCATCGGCAGTACAAAATAAAAGATCGTCTTTCTTGTTTAAATATAAAATTGCCAGCGCTTCTCTTTCACCAGCGTGTATTCTTTGTAAGAACAGGCCATCAAAGATTTTATCTAATTGGGCCATTTCTTCTATTTCTGCTGATATTTCAAAGATCCGTTTGTGTGAAATTAATTCAGGCAAATTGATCTCTTCCGGTATTCGTCCAATTTCCTTTTTCACAAATCTCACTTCATCGTGCGCCACGATCGAGGGGACATAAACTTCCACGCTTTCAACCAAGTTTTCCCAGATACCCAGTTCATAAGCTTCAATAATAATATTAGCGTCAAAGAGTACGAATTTGGGTCTCATAGTCTTCATCAAAACCATATTCAAGAAACATATTCTTCAGTTCAAAGAGACTGGTATTAAAGTATTCAGCTAACCTGGCTCTCGACACATTGCCGTTTCGATAGGCGATAAAACCTAATTTTACAAATCTCTCTGGCATTGGTGGTGGTTCCCACCAATTCTCATGCATAGTTCTTCTGTCAATATTTCTAAAGTCCTCATCATCTAAAATCCTATCAATCTCTTTTTTCTCTATTCTGTTTAAATTACACATGCGAAATAAGAGAGCCGAAGTTGATACACCAAAATCACGAGCAATACTTACAAGGTTTACATCGCTAATTGTATTGTTGACAACATATTTATTAAACTCATTAATCACTGAGTCAGTTGGTAGTAAAACTGAAGATGCGAAAGCGTCTGCGTATTTCTCGAATTGACGGAATAAACCCGCATCATCTCTCAATCGCTCAGGAGGGACACTTTTCCATGTGATTAAGTGGAAAAGCTCATGCGCAAAGCTGTAATTTCTTCGCCAGGGCGCATGGTTTATATTCATTAAAATAGCAGGGCCAAAAGTGTCCCACGTAGAGGCTGCTGAACCTTTCTCGCCAAGATCTTCATACCATATTTTAACGCCGTATTGATCTTCCAGAACTTTTTCGAGAGCCAGGGCCGGTTTCTGTCCCAAATTCAATTCTTTTGAGACCTTGACAGCCAGTTCATTGACTGTGTTATAATTGATGGTGTTGACATCAATCTTAAATGTTGGCAAATTCTCGTATTTTTTAATTGAAGCTGCTTTCTCAAGTTGATCATACTCCTGACACTTCTTCTGGAAATAGGTTTCTTTTTCTTCTTTATCATGTTCTGGTTCTTCACGCCACAATACAACACCTTTACGTTCATGCTTTTCAAAAGTGAGCAATTCAGTTAGATCCACATTTAATATTCCTGTCAACTTTGATAATTCCCAGGCTTTTATATCCCGAACGCCTGTTTCTATCTGTGAAATAATCTGATGTGCCGGGAATCCCATCTTTTCTGCCAATGATTTCTGTGACATTCCTACTCGTTCTCTGGCATTTCTTATCTTTTCACCAAGACCCTTCTTGATGTTTTTCATGGCGACTCTCCTTTTATTCAAGAAAATCTTGAATAGTGTTATAAATATAACGCTATATTTTAGAAAATGCAAGATAATTTTGAATAGAAAGGTAAAAAAATGTTTATTCTTTGGTTGAGTTATTATAACTTAATACCATGTAAAAAATTCAAAAATCATTTGAACTCAATTAAATTTTTTATAAAATTTTAATATTAAAGATTATTGACAATTAAAGTGGGCCAACGCTTCCGGATTTCACTGAAGACATGTGAGGACAGTCTATAGGTTGGGCTTTTGCTCAACACAAAATAGCGGGTCATAGACCCGTTCTATAAACAAAAAAACGAATTGTAAAAATCATGACGAATTTTTGTATTTTAAATTATATATTTGTATCTTATCCATGTTACTGAAATAGGTCACTTTATAATTTAAACCATAGGAGAATCAAATGAAAAGACGGATCATCAGCGGTATTTTTATAGCGCTGATAAACACAGCGGTTTTTGCACAACCAGCAGATTCAGAAATTGCAACAATAACCGATTATAACGACTGGGGATGGACATCCATTGTACAAACCAATGGAATCATTACGCTTGCCACCGTTCCCGATATCGGTGCAAGAATAATGCAATACGATCTTGGCGATCATGTATTTTTATATATAAATCCAAGTGAAATTGGCAAAACATATACACCATCACAAGGAGGATTGCATAGTTTTGGCGGTTATGTTGTCTGGCCCGGTCCCCAGAATTCACGGTGGGGCTGGCCTCCGCCTCCTACTTTGGATTACGGCGCCTATGATTCAAATAGCGTATTTGACTCGGCTGATTCAACCTCTGTTTTTGTTTCGAGTGATGTAGAACAGTGGCAGGCGCCCGGCCTCCGTTTCGAGCGGCAAATGACAGTATATAAAGGCACAAGCCGGGTACGCGTAGATCAGTCAATGATCAATGAGGCATCGGAGGAGCAAAGCTGGAGCATTTGGGATGTTACACAAACAATCGCAAAGACACCCCAGGATGACTACTGGGTATACTTTCCAATTAATCCGAATAGTCAGAATGGCGAGGACGGTGTTTATTTCCGTGATAATCTGGATTCTTATGCATGGCAGGGCGAAGTCGCGCCCGGTATCTATGGCGTTGTATTCCGCCCGGAAGGCAAAAAACTCTTTGCTGATCCGGATAGAGGCTGGATTGCATATGTTGATGAAGGCGAAAGCAAAGCCTACATTAAAACATTTCAAGTATTTGAAGGTGCAATCTATCCTGGTGATAATGGTAATGGCCGTGTTCAAGTTTATTTAGGAGGAGCCAATTTTGAAGTTGAAGTTGCCAGTCCCATTACTGATATGGCAGCCAATGGCGGTCGGTATAGCTTCGGTCAGGTTTGGTATGCAACGACCATAAACGGGCCGATTTTGGGCGTAAATAAAGCAGGTGCTATTGAAAAACGGCTGCATCAAAATGAACAAACGGAAAATATTGAAGGAGCTTTTGGCGTTTTTCATATTGGAACAGCAAAGTTGGTCACAAAAGATGCTTCGGGAGCTATTCTTACAGAAGGTACTGTTCATAATATTACTCCTCTTGAGAAACTGGAAATTAATGAATCACTTTCGCTGCTTGAAGAAACAGCAACCATAGAAATTGTTGTTTATGATTATTCCGACCAGGAAGTCGGTTCCATTGATTCTGTAACGCCCGAACAATTAACTTCAGTGGAAACACGGACAACACTTCTGCCGGAGAATTCAAATCTGCTGCAAAACTATCCAAATCCGTTCAATCCCGCAACAAGAATTGATTATGTCATATCAGAAAGAGGTCATGTCGAATTATCAATTTTTAATTTGAATGGACAGCGGGTTAAAACACTGGTGAATCAAGACCAATCAGCCGGATCACACTCTGTTCTTTTTGACGGTTCGGACTTATGTTCCGGGGTTTACTTATGTAAAATGAAAACAGAGGACACAAACATAACACAACGCATGCTTCTGATGAAATAAACGATCCTTTTATAAAGAAATTCGATTTATCTATATAGAAATAAACGAAAGTCTTTGGGTTGGGCCATCGGCCCAACCTAAAAATGGTGGGCCATTGACTCGCCCTGCAAGCTAAAAATATAAACCAACCAAATTATCCGGGAGGTTATAATGGATTTCTGTTGGGTAGCAATCAATGTAAAAGATATATCAAAATCATTGAAATTTTATCAAGAAATTATTGGTTTAAAAATTAACAGAAAAATGAATCCAAATCCCGAGTTACAGATCGTATTTTTAGGGTCAGGAAAGACAGAAATTGAATTAGTTTATTATACAAATCATAAAGAATTGAACTATGGGAAAGATATTTCATTAGGATTTACTGTAGATTCAGTTGACCATGAAATAAAAAGGCTAAAAAGGAATAAAATTGCAATACAATCAGGTCCATTTCAACCAAATCCAAACATTAAATTTTTTTATATCTTAGATCCCAATGGCATAAGGATTCAATTTGTTGAAAATATTAAATAATAGAGATGATATACCTTATTTTATTCCCTCAGAGACTCCGCCTCTGAGGAAGTTCACATAACAAGTTGGGTTTTACCCCGACACAAAAATGGCGGGTCACAGACCCGTTCTATAAACCGAGATGCTGAAATAAATTCAGCATGACAATTTTTAATTGCATTTCCAAACGGCGCCAGGGAATAAGAGAATCAGGAGCGGATTTTCATATCATGAAACAGACACCTGTAAAAAAAGTGAAAGAAGGATTGTACCGGAGCCTGATCCATACGGATCAGTTGATGACATGCGTGATCGACTTTACTAACGGCCCATGGGAAGAGCCGGACCCCTATCATTCGCATCCGCACGAACAGACCTCATATGTGGCCGAAGGCGAGATCATTTTTTACTGTGAAGACCGGCCCGAACAACATCTGAAAGCCGGTGACATGTTCGCAGTGCCGTCCGGGAAAAAACACACGGTCAAAGTGCTGACAGAAAAGGTCCGTCTGATCGATAGTTTTCATCCCATTCGTGAAGACTTTCTGGAATAGTCCTTCCTTCACCTTTAACATATTGTGCCGGGTACGCATGAAATTCTTAAGAAGCCCGATCATTTTGTGATCGGGCTTTTATTATCAGAAAAACCATCCCGACTCAATCATTAATATAAATATAGAATCGGGATGGCGCACCCCGCTAAAGCGGGATCAAGTAATTATATTTTTTCTTATTGAAGAAAAAACCTCCGGCTGCCTAAAAATTGTCTGAAATGCTCACTCGGTCATGCCCAGTCAAGTGAACTCGTCCCGCTTTTATAATTGTATTTTATTGATATTGAAGCGGAACTCAGACAGCACTTTCCTAAACGGACATTCTCTCGTTCACATTTCCGGGCGCCGATTTTTAGGAGGCCGGAGACTCCACCCTTCCCCCGGGGTTAGGATGTCAGGTTCACAGGGAGAAGTAATTCAATAAGTATGTCAGCACACCTTTTGGGCTATTCATACAAGCCACCGACTCAGGAGGTAGTAATGACCATTAATGATGAAATCTGCTCTCAGCAGGACCGATTTCCGTCAATATTTTCAAAATCGATCACATATTTCCTTCCGTCATTTAGCATGAGGACTGCACCGAGCGACGAATGCGTATCCATGATATCCCTGATCTGGATGGATTGAATCGGTGACAGCTCCGCTTCGGTCCATTCGCTGTCGTCCATTTTGTGAAGCATTACTGTGATCATCAGTTCCATGGCCGGATTTTTGGCCGTGCGTTTTTTATAGGCATACAGAACCGTGCTTTCCTCGGCTTCCGCGTTCCGGCCCCTGTGGACAAGGCTGTCCAGTTTGTCCCAGCCGCCGTAAGTGATCAGCGCCAGTTTTCTTCCGGCAATTGAGGCGGTCACGACTTTCCTGGTTTCATCCTCAAAACGCTGAACCTTTGCTTTTTCACCATGGATATGCGGCATGCCGAAATGGCCCAGTGTGAGCTCATGTTCAAATGCAAGACGGGAACGGTCCACGCGGATGACGCCGCCGGGGACGATTATTTCCGCAAGATCGATGATATAGCCGACGCCGTTGTTCGGTGGTTTTCGCATGATGGCCTGCCTGTAAATCACATCATCACGAATACCATTATAGAGCATACTCTGTGAAGTGGTATAAACGATGTTACGTTCTGAATCATTCTGAACCGTGAGTCCTGTTAAATAGAAATTGATATCATCGCCGCGAACATCCCTCGGGTCCAGACTGCGAAAACTGTATTCCATGGCGGTTCCGCCTTCGGGATTATGGTCCTCCCATGGATAATGCGTGTTAAACGCGAGTTTGGAATAGTTCTGGTCGTCATAGTACACCTTGCCTGGAATGATTTCCGAAGTGCCGGTTTTACCATGATTCACCAGTACCAGGCCCGTTTTTTCCAGAACCGCAATATGGGATTTATCGCCAAGAGTTTCCCAGAGACCATTGTTTTCCGTGGCCGTCCAGAAAGGGGAATCTTCCGGCAGGGCAAGGCAGATGAACGGAAGGAACATGATAAAAGGGCTGGCCGCGCAGCTGTAATTCTGCAGTACGAATTCCCGGTGGCCATAAAATCCCAGACTGGGGATGTCGTTGTGATAAAATTCCTCTTTCGTCACAAATTGAAGCAGGGAGCCTGAACAGAGTCTTCTGGCCCAGCCCGGGTCTAGGGGTGGTTTTTTCAGCATAAACGATATAGGAAAGCCGCCCGAGATCCATGTCCGGTAACAGATGCTCCGCGCCCACATGGTCAGGTAACCATCTCTTCCGAAGAAATTGCTGTAGGTTTCCATTAAAGCCTGCGCCGATCTTTCAATTGTTGTCGAGATTTTCGGATAATGTTCGTCACCGAAGGTCCGGTTCCAGATGGTTCCGTATACGATAAACAGACTAATTGTATAATAATTGTATGTCTGTTCCAGGTACCAGCCGTTTCCCGAATGGTAGGAGGCCACCCACAGAAGATGGCTTTTCAGCAGATCATCATCGATGTCATAGCCGTGCATTTTGAGGAATGAGAGCGTGACGATGTTGAAAATTCTCCAGTTGTTCTGTGTGGTTCTGTGATGTCCCCATTTGGAGATCGTCACAGCCATTTCGTCCTTTTGTTTCTGCGTGAACCAAGGCCAAATGATATCGGGCAGAAGCAGCAATGTTTTAAACAGCCCGCCGAACTCGCAGGTAAACTGGTAGGTAGCGTCCGGCAGGTCCTCGGGAAGAGGTAATGAATTGGGATGGCCGGACGTGAAGGCATTGTATAAATGCCGGCAGTAGTAATCCCTTAATTTGATATTGTTGATGCTGACTTCCGGATCGACATGCATCAAAGGGCCAGCAAGTGTCATTGTCCGTTCAAGCGCCTCGAATTCCAGGGACCGGTAACGCCAGTCCGGCGCGCCGGGTTGCGGGTAAGTCTTGCCCGGAACCGTGGGGAAGGATATTGGTGTGTCCATGGATTGGACATGTCTAAAAGCCCTTTCAAGCACATATTTGGCAAGTTCGATGTAATGGTGTCTGGTCATGCCCGTATGGGAGCTTAAGGTCCAGTCAGGATTTCTTACTTCAAAAGCATTTTTCATTGAAAACAGATCTCCAAAATTGAAAAACCAACAAAAAATTCCGGGGGCAGTCCCCGGAAGATACATCACATAAAATAGTGTAATGTTTTCCTTTTAGCAAGCAAAACATTTATTCCTGTTTCCCAAATCGTGAGTTGAAAATTCTGGCACGCTACCCGCTTTTAATCTGTATCCCGGCCCAGTGCTATGGGTGGTAGAAGACAAGCAAGAGAACAAAATATTTCTATTTTCGATGAGGCTTTGCTTCTGAGGGATTTCAATCTATTTCAACATCTTGTTCATAATATTTTTGAACCGGGTGCTGCTGATGGGATGTTCTGCAATCAGTTTACCGTCGTATATTATACCGAAAGTGCCAAAGGCGCCCGGACTGTTCTGGGCTTCTGTGTAATTTTTTAATGTGATGACCTTTGGCTTGAGATTGAATTCCTTTTCAGCACTTTCGCAGATTTCATTCACATTCTTGACTGTGTAGGGACACTGGTCTGCCCGGATTATTGTCAGACCTTTGTCATACTGATTTTGTCTCTTTCCCCAGTTTCCTTTGAATTTAGGCGTTGGTGATTTCTCATTAAATTTGAGAACAAGCAGTTCAAAATCCGAGGGGGCCTGGTCTGTCACTTCGAATCCGTTTTTCAAAAAGATTTCCTTGTTCACCATAAAGGGGCCTTTGCGCGTGACCACGGCCACACCGTGCAGTTTTTCTTTTTTGGCATCTCCGATGCATTCGTTCAACAATCGGGTTGCATACCCTTTGCCTTTGTAGGCTTTTTTGAATCCCACGAACAGACAGTGGATGAACATGTATCTACCCGCCTCAACGGGCCGCCAGCAGATGTCTCCGAGAATGTACTCGATCATGCCCTGTGTGCCGTTCTGTTCCGAATACAGGGTTTTGAGTTTCAATCCCTCTTTGAATCGGTCATTCAGCCAGGCGACTTTTTCCGGATAGCCGGGTCGGTTCATGCTTTTGTATCCGCAGACGCCGTAATCGTGAATGTTGTCCGAAGTGGTATCGATGATTTGAATGTTTTCAGCCATTGGGTGCTCCTGTAATTATATCAAAACAGGTTCAAGATTTTGATCACCCAAAATGAAGATCGGGTGATCTTTCAAAGATAACCAGGATTTCTGTGGAATAAAAGATGCGATTGGTTCTACTTACACTGTCGCATGTATTGCTTGAATTTACATTTCATATTTTTTTCTTTGGCAATCATATTCTGGCTGAAAATATTTTGAAATGGATTATCAGTTGCTTATATTACAAATGGTTATACATCTCTGTAAAAAATGTAACGGTTTTTCGCCTCAATTACAATGAATTTTTTTAGTATCATAAATCAAATTTGTTTTTCTAAGATCACAATCCTAAAGAGACAAATTCTGCACGAAAACCATTTTCCATCGACTGTAAAAAATCATAATCTTTAACGAGGAGGTCTATCGTGAGAAATTTGATATCCGTTATTTTGATCGTCAGCCTGATTTTCGTTGCACAGGTGAGTGCTCAAAAAATCGCCTGTGTCGGCAATAGTATTACAGCATACAAAGGGACTTATCCGAATCATGTCGATGAAAATTCGTATCCGGTTCAACTCCGCATCTTGATGGGGGATGGGTATGAGATTCAGAATTTCGGCGTGTCTGGAACCACGCTGTTGAAACACGGCGATTATCCGATCTGGGATGAGGTGGCTTTTTCCGATGCCCTAACATTCGAACCGGACATTGTTACGATTCTTCTGGGGACCAACGATTCCAAGCCCCAGAACTGGGTGTACAAAGAGGAGTTTGTCCCGGATTACACGGCCATGGTCGATACTTTTCTCTCTTTGGGATCGAATCCCCAGATCTATGCCTGTCTGCCACCTCCGGCATTCAGCTCGAAATATGATATCAACGATTCGATCATTGTCAACGATATCGTTCCCATGATTCAGCAGGTGGCGGATGAAAAGAATCTTCCTGTCATCGATTTTTACACCCATTTTTTGGACAAAGCTGATCTTTCTTATGACGGTATTCATCCGACCCAGGACGGACTCTGGGAATATGCAAAAGTAATCTACAATACATTGACCGGAAATACGGTGCAGTCCATCGAGGAAGTGAATCTGGCTTTGGACAAGGCGGTTTACGCCTCGAATGGATCATCCAACTTGAATAATCTTGTGGATGGTGATCCCAGGACGGTGTGGGGCTGTACAGAGAATGTTTCCGTGACCATCGATCTGGGCGGTGTGGAATCCGTGGATATGTTGCAAATCCTTTTGAGTGGGCCGGTGAATTTCGGATACACCATCGAAACAAGCGAGGACAGTGCCACCTGGACAACAGCGGCGGGTCCTTCGGATAATCCGGACACGACTCAGGTTGTGATAGAAGGTACGGATCCGACAGACGTGCGCTGGGTACGGTTCACATTCAATCCCACAGCCGAGCCGGTTCAGATCGCGGAATTGAGAGTACTTGAAACAGCGGTGATCCACGCTCCGGTCATGACCTATACGATCAATCGGGTACTTACCCAATATGTGAAAATTGATATGAATATTATTTCCAGCATAAAAGGGGGTTATATTAAATATATTTCCGCAGACAGTGCGAATGGCATCTACGAAGGTGGAATCGGTTTCCGATTGAGCGATAAAATCGTTAGAAGTGAAGTACTGATTCAGGATCAGGAAAAATACTTTATTGCCAAATACTATAATAACGGGTATGATGTTGCATCCGATACCCTCAGATTGGATTATTCGATTGCCACCGATGTGCAAGGGAAAGCTTTGTCCATGCCGGGTCGCTTTGTGCTGGATCAGAATTATCCCAATCCATTCAATCCTTCGACGATGATCCGTTACCATCTAAAAAAAGCCGGGAAAGTCAGAATAGCGGTATACGATTGTCTGGGAAAGGAAGTCGGCATTCTGGCGGACGGGTTTCAGAGAGCGGGCGATCATTCCGTTGAGTTTCGATCCGATCATCTCTGTTCCGGCGTCTATTTTTATGCACTCGAAGCCGGAGGATCGAAGATCGTAAGAAAGATGCTTCTGCTTAAGTAAATTATTAAACGACAATCAATTCATATAAGCAGACAGCGATCTCAGCATCGTTGATCAATAAGGAGGTCTGTCGTGAAAAAACCGACATTTGTGATATTAGTCGTCAGCCTGATTTTTGTCGCCCAGGCGGGTGCCGTGAAGATCGCCTGCGTCGGCAACAGTATTACTGCATATCAAGGAACATATCCGGGTAACATCGACCCAAATTCCTATCCGCTTCAGCTCCAAATCGTAATGGGCGACGGGTATGAAATTCAGAATTTCGGCGTCTCGGGATGCACGCTGTTAAAGCATGGTAACCTTCCGATCTGGGATGAAGCAGCTTTTTCCGATGCCCTTGCATTTCAACCGGACATCGTCACGATTCTCTTGGGAACCAATGATTCAAAGCCCGTCAATTGGGTGTACAAAGATGAGTTTGTTTCTGATTACACGGCCATGGTCGATACCTTCCTTTCTTTGGGATCAAATCCCCAGATCTATGCCTGTCTGCCGCCTCCGGCATTCAGCTCGAAATACGACATTACCGATTCCATCATTGTCAACGATATCGTTCCCATGATTCAGCAGGTGGCGGGTGAGAAGAGTCTTCCCACCATCGATTTTTACTCCTTTTTTCTCGATAAACCCCAACTTTCTTATGACGGGATTCATCCGAACACAGACGGCCTCTGGGAATACACCAAAATGTTCTATCAGACACTAACCGGAGATACCATAGAAGAGATCCAGGAAGTCAATCTGGTTCTGAACAAGACAGTGACCACTTCCATTGCATCGGATACCTCTGATCATCTTGTGGACGGCAATGATCGAACCGTCTGGTTCTGCGATGAAAGCGTTATTATTACGATTGATTTGGATTCCGTGGTATCGACCGACATGTTTCAAATTCTCTTGAGAGCACCAGTGCCTTTCGGATACACTATCGAAACGAGTGAAGACAGTGTTACCTGGACGACAGCAGTGGATGTTTCAGAAAATCCGGATACGTCTCAAACCGTGATCGAGGGTACAGATCCGATCAATGCGCGCTGGGTGCGGTTCACGGTCAATCCCACGGATCTGCCGATTCGTATTGCGGAATTGAGAGTGCTCGAGACAGCGCCGATCCATGCACCGCTCATTGTCTACAGTGTGAATCGATTTACGACCGGAAAAATCTGGTTCGATATGCGCATCGTTTCGAGCATCAAAGGCGGAGCGTTGAAATATGTCTATAAGGGGAGTACGGATGAGTCCTATATCGCATCCAACGGTTACCGGAAGCAGGACGAAGTGGTGATTCCTTTTTCACTTCAAAAGGGACAGGAAAGAAGTTATATCGCCAAATTTTATAAAGATAATTATGAAGTGGGCTCGGATACAGTCATGTTCGATTACTCGCTTTCCACCGCTGTTCAGGGGACAGCTTCATTTATGCCGGGACGCTTCGCGCTGAATCAGAACTATCCCAATCCCTTCAATCCTTCGACGACGATTCGTTACCATTTGGAAAAAGCTGGGAAGGTCAGAATAGCGGTGTACGATTGTCTGGGAAAGGAAGTCGGCATTCTGGCGGATGGGTTTCAGAGAGTGGGGGATCATTCTGTTGAGTTTCGATCCGGCCATTTTTCTTCCGGCGTCTACTTTTATATGCTAGAGGCAGGCGGATTGAAAATCGCAAAAAAGATGTTGTTGATTAAATAAGAATTACCTGTATTTTTAAAGTAGAGAAATTATCCGGGGGAGAAATGATAACATGACAAAAACAATGAAAAAAATTACCGTAATCATATTATGCTTTCCTGCATTGTTTCTTTTTCAACCAGGATTCGGACAGGTTCGACTGCCGCGCCTGATCAGCGACGGTATGGTACTGCAGAGAAAGGCCGATGTTCATGTGTGGGGTTGGGCCAACGCCGGGGAGGAAATCACTGTCCGGTTCATCGGTCAAAATTATCAAACCTCTGCCGATGATCAGGGCAACTGGTCAGTGATGCTTTCCGATTTGAAAACCGGTGGCCCGTACGATATGGAAATCATTGGCAGCAATCAAATCATTTTGAAAAATATTTTAGTTGGTGATGTCTGGATATGCTCGGGCCAGTCCAACATGGTGCTTCCCATGAAACGGGTCAGGGAACTCTACGAAAAAGAAATCGCCCAATCCGAAAATCCGTATATCCGATATTTTTTCGTTCGCATGAAATATGATTTCAATGTACTGCAGAACGACCTGATTTCCGGGGAATGGAAATCCGCCAACCCTGAGAATGTGCTCGATTTTGGGGCTGTGGCTTATTTTTTTGCGAAGGCGCTCTACGAAAAATATGCCATTCCCATCGGACTGATCAATGCGAGCGTGGGCGGCACGCCTGCCGAAGCGTGGATGAGCCAGGATGCATTGAAGGCATTTCCCGCCTATCTGGAGATCGCCGAAAGATACAAAGACGATGCCTATATCGATCAAATCCTGAAAGAAGATCGAACGATCAGAGACAACTGGTACCGCGAACTCCGCCGGCTCGACAGGGGATTTGCGGATAAAGGCAAACCCTGGTTCGATCCGGCTCTGGACACCTCCTCATGGTCCACCTTGCCCGTACCCTCTTTTTGGGCAGACCACGGACTGGGAAACGTGAACGGCGTGGTCTGGTTCAGGAAAGAGATCGAAGTTCCCGCTTCCATGACCCAAAAACCGGGACTGCTGCGGATGGGCACGATTGTCGATGCCGATTCCGTTTATATCAACGGACAGTTTTTGGGGACCACTTCGTACCAATATCCCCCGAGGAAATATCCGATCCCCGAAAATCTGCTCCGTCCGGGGAAAAATACCATTGTCGTCCGGGTGATCAACAACCGCGGCAAAGGCGGATTTGTCAAAGACAAACCCTATCAATTGACGGTTGGCGGTCAGACCATCGATTTGAAGGGCGAATGGCAGTACAAATTGGGCGCAGTGATGGATCCGCTGCCCGATCAAATTTTTATTTCCTACAAGCCGTCGGGTCTGTTTAACGGAATGGTCGCTCCGCTGCTGCACAATCCGATCAAAGGGGTGATCTGGTATCAGGGTGAATCCAACGCCGGAAGACCGGCCGAATACCGCAAATTGTTTCCTGCCCTGATCTCCGACTGGAGAAAACATTGGCATCAGGGAGATTTCCCTTTCCTCTTCGTGCAGCTCCCCAATTTTATGAAGGCCGATGACCAGCCTTCCGAAAGCAATTGGGCCGAAATGAGGGAGGCGCAGTTGAAAACGCTTTCCGTTCCCAATACGGGAATGGCCGTGACCATCGATGTCGGTGAATGGAACGACATCCATCCGCTGAATAAAAAACCGGTCGGAGAACGGCTCGCGCTTATCGCTCAAAAACTGGCCTATCACGATGAACAGATTGTTTATTCGGGCCCGATTTATCGATCCATGCAAATCAAAGGGAAACAAATCATCCTTACTTTTACGAATACCGGCAGCGGACTGGCTGTCAAAGACGGAGGAGATTTAAAGCAATTCGCAATCGCTGGCGCGGACAAGAAATTTGTTTGGGCAAAAGCGAAGATCGCAGACAACCGTGTCGTGGTCTGGAACGATCGAATCAAAAATCCGATTGCTGTCCGGTATGCCTGGGCCGACAATCCCGAAGGCGCGAATTTGATCAACAAGGAAGGATTGCCGGCGTCACCTTTCAGAACCGACGAATGATTGTTCCGAATCAAGCCTAAGTATATATCAATGTTGTACGTCATGGCGGACGAGACTTCGCAAAAAATATGTCACAATGAAAAAATTAATAACATATCAGATTGATTCTTTCACAAAAGAGAAATTTAAAGGAAATCCGGCAGGAGTCGTTCTGAATGCAGATGGGCTCAGTGACAGTCAAATGCAATTCATCGCAAGAGAGTTAAATAATTCTGAGACTGCTTTTCTATTCTCTTCAAATAATAGCAGTTATGATGGTGCAATAAGGTACTTCACGCCTAAAAACGAAGTTCCCACTTGTGGACATGCAACAATTGCAGCAATGTATGCTAAGGCACTGGAAGACAATCTTGATTCGTGCGTATTGAGGTATAAGACTCAGATTGGTATTCTGCCTTTTGAGATTATCAAGGAGAACGGAGACTATCAGGTTGTCATGACACAAGGTAAATTTGAGCTTGGTCCTACATTGGATTCAGAAACAACACAAAAACTGATGACAGCATTGGGACTTGAAAAATCAGACTTGGATAATCAGTGTCCTGTTCAGATCGCCTCGACCGGACATTCAAAGGTCATGATTGGAATCAAAAGTAGAAAAAAGCTCAATGATTTGTCACCCAATTTTCATGATTTGTCAATTTTGAGCAAATTGATTCATTGCAATGGATATTTTGTGTTTACCTTTGATTCAGACAACGAGAATATTTTAACTTATGGAAGAATGTTTGCTCCTGCCATTGGAATCCCAGAAGATCCTGTTACGGGTAATGCAAACGGACCGTTGGGTGGTTATTTGATACAAAATGAAATTGTTGATTTTAAAGACAATATTTTTGAATTCAATGGCAGGCAAGGAGAGCAAATTGACAGACTTGGTGTTGTAAAAGTCAGAGTTAAAGTTGAAAATAGTAAGCCTTCAGTGATTCAGATTAAAGGTGATGCGACTGTGATTTTTAAAACTGGGATAGAAATATAAAAATTGGGGCGAAGTGGTTGGCAAAAGTCTTTCCGCGCTTTCGCTTTTGTAACGGTGGATAATACAATTGCTCGCTCTGCCCAACTTTTTATATTGCAGAACCGTTGAATAAATAATGAAGAGGATACGATCATGAAGAAAAATAATCTGCTTTTGATTCTTGCAGCTCTGTTGATTACAAGTACACTGGGCACTTCCCAAACCGTGGACGAACCTTACGAAGTCGGTACGTGGCAAGGATTCCGGACTGCGGCGATCTCCTATACATTCGATGATGGCTATCCCAATCACTTTGCCGTCGCTGTTCCTCTTTTTAATGAATTTGATTATAAACTGACTCTATTTACGATCACAGGGACAGTTTATGGCTTCCCGCCCGACTGGTCCAAACTGCAGGCCGCTGCCGATGACGGTCACGAAGTCGCCAGCCACACCGTAACGCACCCGCATTTTGCAGGAATGAGCGACAGTCTGCAGACCGTGGAACTGAAAGACTCGCAGGACTCCATCAATGCGCACATTACCGGTCAGAGATGCATCACGCTTGCCTATCCCTTTTGCGAAACCTGCAAACGGTCCATTTGCGAGCAGTACTACATTGCGGCGCGGATCTGCTCGGGTCAGATCGAACCATCGACGCCACGGGATTTTATGGGCATCAGCTCGATCGTCTGCGGTCCCCAAGGGCTGAATACGACAAAGAATATTACGGACAAGTTTAAATCCACGGCCAGTTCAAAGGGATGGTGCGTACTTCTTCTGCACGGCCTCGATGAGGAAGAGAGCTGGTCAACGCTTTCGTCAACCATACTTAGAGAAACACTCGCCTATCTGGATTCAAATCGGGTTACATACTGGGTGTCGACTTTCAGCAATGTCGTGAGGTATATCATGGAACGAAATGCGGCTTCGGTGACGGAATTATCTGCGGAGGACTCTATTATCACAGTTCAGGTGACGGACACGCTTGACAATGATATTTTCGACTATCCAATCACGGTGCGCCGTCCGCTGCCCGAAGGATGGATCAGCGCAGATGTGACGCAGAACGGAGAACCCGTCGGCAACGCACAGGTCGTGACTATCAATTCTATCAAATACATCGTATTTGATGCGGTCCCGGACGGTGAAGACATCGCGATTATGAAGAGCAGCACCACGAACGTCGGATATCAGAGCGGCGCAAAGCTGCTTGTGCCAACTGCCATGCAGAATTATCCCAATCCATTCAATCCGACCACCACCATTGTATTTACACTGCCCGCAAGAGCCAACGTGCATCTGACGCTCGTGAACAATCTGGGACAGGTGGTCAAGGAACTGGCCAGCGGAGTTTTTTCAGCCGGCAGACATGAAGTCGTTGTGGATGCTTCGAATATCAGTTCCGGTGTGTATTTTTACCGGCTCCAGGCCGGTTCATTTGTGGATGTGAAGAAGCTGATTGTTTCGAGATAGTTTCAACGCTGCAATAGTAGAATTTTACGTAAGTTGAAAAAATATAATTTAGGCCCCATTCATTGGGGCCGATTTTTTGTCATTCCTGCCATGCCCGAGGCAGGCGGGCGAATGTAGGAATCTCCTCAATGTTTTGGCTATAATGAGATTCCGGGGCAAGCCCGGAATGACAGTTGGGTGGGTCGAAGAACCACCAATTAATAATGATGGGCCGTTGGCCCATCCTGTTATGTGAAAAGTCAAGTTATTTCTTGCTTCCTGAGTTAAAATTAGGCTAA
>CAZIAH010000070.1:0-21033 GCA_964537715.1 uncultured bacterium
GACCGTGGGGGTATCGTCATCAAATCAATATTGCGGACAGTGGCACGGGCTCCCGCGGACCACGGGTGTACAACGACCGGACCGGCGAAGTGGGCCGGACATTGAACGTGAAAGATTTCGATCTGGAACGGATATTCAACAAAGAAGGTGTTCAAATTTTGCATTTGTCCGGTTTGATCGCGGCTCTCTCTCCCGAAACAGGCGTCTTTTGTCTCGAACTGGTCAAGACCGCCAAAAAACACGATACCCGCATTTCATTCGATCTGAACCATCGTGCCTCGTTCTGGAGAAACCGTGAAAAAGAACTGGGCAAACTGTTCTCGGAAATCGCGGGTATGTCCGATATTCTCGTCGGGAACGAAGAGGATTTTCAGCTCTGCCTCGGTGTCCAGGGACCGGAAGCCGGCGGGAAAGATCTCTCGTCCAAAATTGACAATTTCAAAGTGATGATCGGCCGGGTAAAGACCAGTTATCCGAACGCATCCGTGTTTGCCACCACACTGCGTCAGGTCGTGAATGCAAACCACCATTTGTGGGGCGCGATTATGGCTGAAGGAGACAACTGGCATATCGTGGAACCTCGTGAAATTACGGTACTCGACCGAATCGGTGGCGGCGACGGATTTGTCGGCGGCATGCTCTACGCGATCCTGAAAGAATTGGAACCGGAGAAATGGATTCAATTCGGCTGGGCTTGTGGCGCACTGGCGACCACACTTCTGTCAGACTATGCGCAACCGGCGGACGAGGAACAGGTCTGGAGTATCTGGGAAGGAAACGCGCGGGTTAAGCGTTGAATACGATTTGATTCGCCATTGAAAAGATAAACGGCTGATGCCTTAAATCCGGGGGCGGAGTTTATCCGTCAGGATTTTATGGGGGTGGTACGGGGGGAAAAAATAAAAGGCTAATACCTTAAATCCTATGAGAAAAAGATATCCATGACAAAAAAACATCAACCTATACATTTATATGTGGAAAATCAACTCTACTTTCTAACATCGCACACTTATAAGAATCAATATCTATTAAAAAACAAACCCCATAAGCAGCATCTTTTGAATAAGATCGAAACATTCTTTAACGAATTTGACTTTGTACTCTACGCATGGGTTATTCTGAACAATCATTATCATCTCCTTTTCAAATCATCGGATAAGACAACTCTTGGTAAAGTTATCGGGAAAATCCATGCTGGATATTCTTACGAATTGAACAAAAAAGAAAACCGTCGTGGCAGAAAAATTTGGCAGAATTACTGGGATTGGTGCATCCGATCCGAGAAGGATTTTTTGACTCATCTCAATTACATTCATCACAATCCCGTAAAACACGGTTATGTGCAAAATATGGAAGATTATCCATTTTCGAGCTATACGCACTGGATAGATAGAAAGAGCAAAGATTGGATACATACTGTCTTTGAAACGCATCCTGTGATTGACTTTACGATAGATCACGATGAAGTTAAAATAAAAGGCTAACGCTTAAAATTCGGGGTGGAGTTCATTCGTCAGAATTTTATGGAGCTGTGGGAGAAGAAAAGAATAAAAGGCTGACACCTTAAATCCAGGGTGGAGTTTATCCTTCAGGATTTTATGGGCAGTTGGGTGAAAAGAAAAAAATGACTGCACCACGGAGAGGAGGATAAGATGCGTATCCGAATCAATGACTGGTTAAGACCGACAGCAGTGTTAATTGGCATACTGCTGGCTGATTTCTTGTTTGGATTTATTGAGACCGCCCACGCACAGTTAGCAACGATCGAAGTTGCACCGAACACTGCGACTCTGCAAGTGGGGGATCAACAAGTATTTACTGCCACGGGCAAAGATCCCGAGGGCAATCCTGTCACGCTCAACAACCCTGTATGGGAATACACCGGCGGTGGCGTGATGATCCCAAGCGGCAATACTGCCGAGTATACCGCGACGAGCCCCGGCGAATACCAGATAAGCTGCATGGAAAGCGGCACATCGATTCGGGGAATCGCCGATATCCATACGACCGACCCCAACCAGTTGGCAACGATCGAAATAACGCCGAGCACTGCAAATCTGCAGGTAGGGGATCAACAAGTATTTACTGCCACGGGCAAAGATGGTAACGGGAATTCTTTGACAATCCCCAATCCGGTATGGGAAACCTCGGGCGGCGGTACGATCACGCCTGACGGTCAGAACTGCACGTTCACGGCTGCGCAGGTGGGTGTTTGGACCTTGTCATGCCAGCAGACAGGAACCGAAATCAAAGATGAAGCCTCGATCACCGTCACGGCCACGGCGGTCGAGCAAGTCGATCCCATGCCCACAGAATTCGCCCTGTATCAAAACCACCCCAATCCCTTTAATCCAGAGACAACGATTCGATATACCGTGAATGATCCTTGCCGTGTTATCATGAAAGTTTTTGACCTACGAGGACGCGAAGTGGCAACTCTTGTGGATAGAATTCATCCTTCAGGATTTTATTCGGTCCAGTTTGATGCAAGCGGACTGGCATCGGGGATTTATTTCTGCCGGATTCGGATGAAGGATTTTGTGGCGGTGAAAAAAATGGTGCTACTGGAATAAAAGGCTAACGCCTTAATTCCCGGGTTCAGGATTTAATCCGTCAGGATTTTATAGGAGAATAAACTAAAGCGCATGGAGTACGAAAAACTTTACAAACATTCAAGAATTCCTATGCAAAAAAGTAAATTACTAATTTAAGGAAAGGAGACAAAATGATCGGAAATTTAAACAAGGAAATATTGGACGCTCTTCTGGAAACCCTCCCAATCGAGTTTTCCATTATCGATGCAAACGATCAGGTACTGGCCTGGAACAGACACGAAACGAGAATTTTCAAAAGACCAAAAGGTGTGTTGGGCCGGAATGTCCGGGTCTGTCATCCCAAACAAAGTCTGGACAAAGTCGAAAAAATCCTTTCCGAAATGAAATCCGGCAAGCGGGACAAAGCGCAATTTTGGATCGATTTGAATTCGGAAGGTAAACAGGAACCACGGAAAATACTCATCGAATACCATGCGCTCAGAAATGCATCAGGAAAATATCTCGGCTGTCTCGAAGCCTCGCAGAACATTACGGAAATTCTCAAGCTCAAGGGACAGAAACGGTTGCTGGACTAAATCAGATTCGACCCAATAGTCCGCCGTATTTCCTAATTTGGTCGGATCGATGACTCATTTGATTTTGTAAAATAGAACTACTTGACAGATTTAGTCCTGTTCAAAAATACCGTAGTATACCATTCCAGCAAAAATGAATTCCAATTAGCAAATTTCTTCCCAAAACCTATTGTTTTTTAGACTTCTTTTAATTATAATTAATAATGACAGATTTAAAGACTACTTATTAAAACTAAAGGAGGTCAACATGAAAAATTGCTTTACTGTTCTCACACTGGCCATTTTGTTCGTAATATTGCCGCTCTCTTTGTATGCACAGATTCCAAACCCGAGTTTTGAACAATGGACCGACGGAAATCCTGATGGATGGTTCACCAGCAACTTATTTGGAGTAATCACCAATATTACACAATCCACATCAAGTCAATCCGGTTCTTATGCCCTGCGAGGTGAGGCTATAACTTATTTGACCAATCCCTATGCACCAACCATAATAGCAGGCAGTTACGGCGAGGGCGTATCTGTTACTCAGCGGCACGCTGCATTAACAGGATATTATCAGTTTACGCCTGTCGAAGGAGATAAATTAGTAATGGCAGTAACCATGTGGCAAGATGCGACTTTACTGGGGGTTGGACAATTCGAAACATCAAGCGGCACTTCTTCTTACACGCAATTTACGGCCAATATCCAGTACGTCTCAAGCGGCGTACCGAATCTGTGTGAAATTTCTTTTACGATCCTCGGCCCTTCTGACAGCAATTGTCACCTTGGCTCTGTCATACTGATTGATAACCTTTCATTCTCGGGGACAACTGCGGTTCAGAACCACAATGCTCAGTCGCAGTTCCCTGATCGGTTTACACTCGGTCAAAACTACCCCAACCCGTTTAATCCCTCATGCGTCATTGAATACGCTGTTCCTGAAATCAGCAAAGTATCGATCAGAGTCTACAATATCATGGGAAGAGAAATTACAACCCTCTTTCAGGGAGTCAATGTTCCGGGAATTCACAAAGTGACTTTCCAGCCGGATCAACTTCCGTGTGGACTGTATTTTTACCAGATGACAGCAACGTCACTGAAAAGCAGCAAAATGTTCAACCAAGTAAAAAAAGCAATGTATATCAAATGATGTAACCCGATCAGCAAATACATTTCCCGCAAAATATTTCGGGGCAAGAAATTAATCTCTCAAGAACTGTTACCCTGCTCAAAAAAATTTGGTAAACGGCCACTTCCCAAGGGAGTGGTCGTTTACTTGACCTGAAGCCACACTATCAAAAAGTTACTGCTTTCCTGCAATCACCCCGAAACACTGCATGATATGCGATACATCGGGAGATAAATAAAATGAGAAAATCCTGTTTCGTTCTTGTCTATCTTCTCATTTCAATTTCTGTCAGCGCCCAATCTTTACAAATCGGCATTGGGGGTGGTCCAACAATTGTCATCGGAAGTGATTTTTATAAAAATGCATTGAACGGAACATTGGTTCAAGAATATTTTAAGAGTAACCAATATGCGCTTCATGAAAATAGCGGGTTGGATTTCAACTCGGAATATAACCTAGAAATAAAAGCTCGTTTTGGTTTAAAAAACAATCCTATCCGTTTTGTTACCGAGATAAGTTATTATTCGTTAACCGGAAAGGGGACAATAAAGATATGCCCTTCTCCGGAAAGTTCATATGCAGCACTACCACAAAAGGCTAAATCCAGTTGTCATCTATTGAATGGCTGCCTGGGTGTTGAATATGAGTTATTGAGTAAAAATATCATTCCATTTTTATCTGGCGGTATTGTACTGAGTTATCTCGGAGACATCAAGGTAACGTCCATAGAAAACGATACGTATCAAACTACAATACAGGAGGAAGGAATCCGGCTGGGAGTGGATTTTGGAACAGGAATCTATTTTAAATGTCATTCAAAGGCGCTGGTTGGCGTCTCATTAAAATATACCATGAACAATCTGGTTAACCGAAATGAAGGTGAAGAAAAATTGAATACTATAAAAACGGATTTAAACGTGCTATATAAACTATAGAGCAAGTACACATTCCAATCGGACTTATTGTTTTAGATGTAAATACCGTAACCCACATTCATGGAGTCAAGCATGTCTCGAACAACAAAAACAATCATTCTCTTTATATCTTTGTTTGTTTTCTTTGGCACTTTAGTAGGTTCTGATCCGATAGCTAACAAGAAATTGGACACCGTGGATCACGTCGATCTAAAGCGATACATCGGTCTCTGGTACGAGATTGCTAAAATTCCTAACCCGTTTCAGAAAATGTGTACAGGAAACACGACTGCTCAATATACATTACGAGAAGGCGGCCGAATTGACGTACTGAACCGCTGCATGAAAAAAGACGGATCGTTCACCGAGGCCAATGGGATCGCAAAAGTGGTGGACACGCAAACCCATGCAAAATTAAAAGTGAGCTTTGTCAGATTGCTTGGACTCTCGCTTTTCTGGGGAGACTACTGGATTATCGGCCTGGATGAGGAGTATCGATACGCAATTGTCGGAGAACCTTCACGAAAATACGGCTGGATTCTGAGTCGTACGCCGGAATTTTCACACGAACAATGGGAAGCAGCCAACCAGATACTTAGGGAGCAGGGTTATAATCCTGAAGCGTTTGTAAAAACCGTACAGGATAGTTTAATTTCTTTTTAATCTGGATGGGAGGAAGATCTTTCAATTTATCCTGTTCAGATAAACGAAATTTAAAGAAAAATGCCTTGTAATAATTCTACAAGGCATTTTAAATTCAATTGAAACTTAAACCCTGTTACCAGGAACGGGATCGTCTGCCCTGAAACCCTCCTCCACCGCCTCTTCTTCCACCTGATTGATTGGTTTTGGGGCGGGCTTCGTTCACGATCAGGCTCCTCCCTTCCAGTTCAGTACCATTAACCCCCTCAATCGCTGCCTGTCCCTCTTCCTTCGAAGGCATCTCAACAAATCCAAATCCACGAAGTTCTCCGGTGTATCTGTCCTCAACCAGTTTGACACTCGAAACCTGTCCATAAGTTTCAAACAATTGACGAACTGAATCTTCAGTCGCATTTTTGGGAATATTTCCCACATAGATATTCACTTTGGACTCCTCTGATTATAAATAAATCTCCTGCTAACGTCAATGAGGATGTATATTAATGATTTACTCATCGTCATAGTAATTAACTCATTGAATCAGCAAACCAACTTAACGTAATTAATGTACCGATATCCATTGCCAAATCCTACTAAAATAATTATTTTTTCAATTATTTATTTAAAATCAAACTTCGGTCCCGCAACAATTTCTTGCCTTTTCTTTTCGGTTTTTGTACCTTTCATATATTAAAATAGAAAGATATTTCCAATGCGCCATTCATTCAAATTCACCTTCGCTGTCAATATTATTTTAACCATCGCTTCCTATTTTTTCCTTCCTGCCAAAGTCGCCATGCATTTCGGTGCAGGCGGATATCCCAATTCCTGGTGTTTGAAACATACGTATATTTTGAGCTCTTTCGCTCTCGATATTCCCCTTTTTCTTTTGATCTATTTCATGCCCTTGCTGATATTTAAATGTCCTCCAAATCTCCTGAACCTTCCTAATAAAAAGTTTTGGCTGAAACAAGAAAATCGTATAAGTTTGAAAGAAAAAACGAATTCTGTCATGTCGGAATTCGGGACGGCTCTTTTCATATTCTTTTTTATAACCAAACTACTGACACTCGAAGCAAACCGTTTGGATCCGGTCAGACTCAACGAACGTGTGTTTTTGTCTGCATTGATCCTCTTTCTGATCTACACCGTATACTGGTGCGTGAAACTATTTCGCACATTCAGAATTCCTGAAAACCGTTCCATCACCTAAGTACTCTCATAAATGCTGCGACGTATTCAGAATAGATTATCTGTGAACACGTCCGTAAGTTTTGCCAAGCCCGCCTGCCAGAGGCTGATCCATCTCTGACGGAAAATACGAAACACGAAATCCAAAACAAATTCAAAACTCGAATGTTCAAATCGAAAATACTGCCCAGAATGATCAAATTTGATTAGAATTTTGGTTGCTGAAAAAAGAAATCTCTTGATTTTTATCATAGAATTGTATTATTTCTTAAAGCATTTTCATTTCGGGAGTAAACGACCACCCCGATTTATCGGGGTGGCTTTTAATTCATTGCGTAGCGGAGGATTAAAAGTAGGCACGTCAGTGCCGGCCAGTTTAGGATCGAGTCCCGATTTATCGGGATGAAGATCAATAAACAAGATCTCTCAGTTCAATCATCACAATGGAGTATTGGCATGCACGGTCCTGCGATTCCGATTATCATCATCATAATAGCAGCAGTTACCGGAATAATCGTGATTCACTGGATGTTGCAAATACAGCGAAACAAAAAGAAAAAATATTCCAAAAGCCATTGGATGGGAGTTGGAATTGTCATAGGAATGGCAACCGGTATGCCATTCGGATTGCTCACCGGAATACTCCTGAAAAATATGGCTATGGGCATTGTACTCGGCCCCGCTTTTGGTGTTGGAATCGGTATTGCCGTCGGGGCCGGACTGAAGGCAAAATTTCAGTACAACACAAGAAAGATGACCCAAAAAGAAAAACACATTCAAAAACGGCTCGTCGTGGCCGGTGTGATTCTTTTTGCTCTGTTTGTTCTTATTTTGATCCGAAAATTGTTTTTCTAAAAAAGGCAGAAAAATCTTTCAAATGAATCCAGCGGAAAAAAAATTAAACAGACTGATCGGAATTGCCGGAGGAACCGGTTCGGGCAAAACATTGATTGGGGAAATGGTGATCAAGGATCTGGCCGGACACAGTGTCACAATCATTCAGCAGGATTCGTACTATAAAAATCTCTCCCACCTCTCTTTCGAGGAACGGTCCAGACAAAACTTCGATCACCCCGATGCAGTCGATATTTCGCTTCTCGTATCGCAGATGCAGGATCTGCTCCACGGCCGTGCCATTGACCAGCCCGTTTACGATTTCAGCAAACATCTTCGATCTGAAAAAACGAAACGAATCGATCCCCAATCCATCGTGATTCTCGAGGGCATTCTCATTTTTTACTATCCCGAGCTCAGAGAAATGATGGATATCAAAATATTTGTAGATACTGACCCGGACATCCGATTCATCCGAAGACTGGGAAGAGACCTCGAATCTCGCGGACGAACCATGCAATCGGTGATCGATCAGTATATCTCCACAGTGCGTCCCATGCATCTGGAATTTGTCGAACCTTCAAAACGATACGCGGACATCATCATCCCCGAAGGTGGATACAATGAAGTGGCTGTGGATCTTCTGAAAACGAAAATCCAATCGCTGCTGAATACAAACCGAACCATCGAAAAGGACAGCCCATGATTAAAAAGGCAGTTATTACGGCCGCAGGCAAAGGCACGCGCCTTTACCCGGCCACCAATGCAGTACAGAAAGAATTGTTCCCACTCGTGGACCGGGACGGCATCACCAAACCGGCCATTCAGATCATTGCGGAGCAAGCTCTGCATGCCGGTATCGAGGAAATCTGCATCGTTGTTCAGCCCGGCGTCAAACAAAAATTTATCGACCATTTTCAGGGAATTGCCGAAAGCGAAAAATCCTTCTTTGCAAACAAACCGTGGGCATTCGAGCAATCCCGAATTCTGGAACGATTAAAAACCAGATTGAGCTATATTGAACAAAAAACACAGGAAGGATTCGGGCACGCCGTTTACTGCGCAAAAGCATGGGCCGACAGCGAACCTTTTCTTCTGTTGCTGGGGGATCACCTATACATTTCGAACCGGGACAAATCGTGCCTCGGTCAGTTGATCCGCGGATATGAAACGCACCGGGAAACCATATTCGGACTGCAGCGTACTCATGCTGAACAGATCCATCTCTTCGGAACAGCGACCGGCAAGAAAATATCGGATGATCCGCCTACATACCGATTGACCCGTGTCGTCGAAAAACCGGACATCCCGTTCGCAGAAAAACATTTGGCCGTCCCCGGTCTTCCCAAAGATCATTTCCTCTGTTTCTTCGGAATGTACCTGTTCACGTCGGTTATTTTCTCGATACTGGAGGAACATATTAAAAAAAATGTCAGAGAAAAGGGAGAGATCGGACTGACCCTGGCTATCACTGAACTGATTGAAAGAGAAGGTGCGGTAGGACTGGAAATCGACGGAAAGCGTTTGGACATGGGTACCCCTCACGGTTATGTTGAAACCCAACTCGCTTTGGCCCGGGCAGGAGGGCTTGCAAAGGATATAGGCATATAGTTGTAGTCCATCTTAAAGATGGAGTACAGCTAATTAAAAGAAAGGAAAAAACGATACTTATAAGATTAGCACTTTTGTATAAAAAGGAACCTCGGAATGAAACATAAACAAACGCTCATCATCGATGCCGCAATCAATTTGATTCTCGGTATTTGTTGCTGGCATTCTCAGAAAAATTAGTGACTGCCCTGGGTGTGCCGGATACCGATCAATATTTCTATCCCAATATATTCGGAGGGGTCCTGATCGGTATTGCCATAGCGCTTGTCGTGGAAGCATTCAGAAAACCAGGAGGACTTGTTGGATTGGGACTGGGCGGGGTAATTGCGATCAATCTGTCTGGCGGAGCGGTTCTCGCGTACTGGCTTCTATTTAAAAATTTAAATTTTCCCAAAGGCGGTTTCATTTTTCTCTGGATACTTGTTCTGATACTGGTATTGATCAGTGGAATTGAACTGATGGTATTTTATACCAAAACGAACAAGAACTAAAATGAGCATCCAATGAATTAGTATGTCCATCTTAAAGATGGATTACAACTGATGTATTAATTCGTACTGTCTATCTAATTAATTTATTTTCCATGACAAATCTATCTAAAAGATTATTTGATAAATCACGTATTATAAAAGTCATGGTGGCTATTATTCTAGGAATAGTAACTCTAATCTTACTAATTTTAAAATATAAAGATGTTGATATAAAACTTATAATATCAATATCATTCATTATAATAATAGCAATAGTATTAACTATCCTCGCTTTTAGGGAAAAAAGAGAATATGAGAAATATGAAATTACTATTGACGATTTAGGTATCCGATTATTTATTTCTTCAAAAATAAAGACCCTTATTAAATGGAATGAAATGCATAAAGTAGAAGACGTCAGTAGAAAAAACCAAATTTTAATTGAAGATATCACTGGAACAAAATCTATACAAATTTATTATAATTATGAAAATTTTACAGAAATCATTAATAACATTCTAAAAAGAAAGGAAGTAAATATAAACCATATAATCATACCTAAAACATTTAAAAAAGATTATAAAACTTCAATTATATTAACATTCATTTCATTAATCCCATTGGCAATAGTAACTTTCCTCATTTATAAAAAAGATCCCAATACAAAACTTATGGCATTTTTCTGGTATTGTATAATACTATTTGCTATCATTAGCCTAATTGTTGATTATTTTAAAAACATAAGATCAATTCATGTGAGAAGTTATTATCTTGAAATAAAAAAAGGGATAGATACGCTGCCTGTGAATTATTCAAGCATTAAAGACTTGTATATTACATTAAAAGAATCGGCACAAACTAAAATATTGGACTTAATTCTAAAATTAGAAAACAACAAAGAGTTTAGCATATTGCCTTTAGGATGCAATATCATTCATTTATATCAGACTGTCTATTTAGCATGGCAACAAACAAAGAAATAGTATATTACTCAATGAAAAAATAATTATCTGTTTTCAAAACAAAAAACAAGTCGTTTAATGAATCAAAAAAATCACACTCAATGTTCCTGTACAATGGTCATTTTCGGCGTTTCGGGAGATCTGGCCAGACGAAAACTCCTTCCCGCGCTTTTCCATCTGGAACAGTCGAAGCTGCTTCCCTACCCATTCAAAATCGTCGGTTTTTCCCGAAAACAAAAAGATCAAAAAGAATTCCGCACGGAATGTAGAGCCACCCTTCGGCAGTTCATGAACGACCGCTCTTTTGATGAAAACACGTGGGAACAATTCAAAGAACGACTGCACTATCAGGAGGGTCACGTGGACGATCCCGAATCCCTCAGGAATTTAAAAGCATTCCTGACCGGATTGACAAATGACGAGCCTGTCGTTCATCCGATCTTCTATCTCGCCCTCCCCCCTTCTGTTGTCGAATCGGCACTGAAAGCCATGAAATCAATCGCTTTTACTTCCTTATTCAAAGGCCAATCCAGGGCCATGATCGAAAAACCTTTCGGCAGAGATTTGATCAGCGCACAGCGGCTCGACCGACTGCTTTCCGATCAATTTGCTGAAAGCCACATCTATCGGATCGATCACTATCTCGCCAAAGATACGGTCAAGAATCTGTTGGTTTTCCGTTTTGCCAATACGGTTTTCGAACCGATCTGGAACCGGAACTATATCGACAATATCCAGATTACCGCGGCCGAGCAAATCGGCATCGAAGGACGGGCAGCCTATTACGAGGAATCGGGCATTGTGCGGGACATGCTCCAGAATCACGTCATGCAGATCCTTTCACTGATCGCCATGGAATCGCCATTGGCCGAGCATACCGAATCCATCCGGGATAAAAAAGCCGAAGTCTTTCAATCAATATTGCCTATTTTGAAGGAAGATTTCGTTCTCGGACAGTATCATGGATATCGTGAAGAACCCGGCGTCGATTCCAAATCCGGAACGCCGACCTTTGCTGCCTTGAAAATTTTAATCAACAACTGGCGTTGGCATGGTGTACCGTTTTATATCCGGACAGGAAAACGACTCGAAAAGAAAGTCTCCGAAGTGATTGTTCAGTTTAAAAACGTGCCGCTCTGCATACTGGGCAGTCAAGAAGCCTGTCAGAACGTACAGCCGAACGTATTGACGATCCGCCTCCAGCCGGACGAGGGAATCCAGCTGTCTTTGACGACACGCGTCCCCGGTTTCGAAGAAAAAGTAACGCAAGCGCAGTTGAATTTCCGTTATGCGGATTTGGGCTCTCCCCTGTCCGGAGGATACGAGCAGGTGCTGTTGGATGGAATCCAGGGCAAACCTTCCCTGTTCTGGCGCACGGACAGTATCGAAGCTTCCTGGCAAATCGTGAATCCGCTGCTTAAGCTTCATGAAAAAGAACTGATCCGCCAGTTTCCCAATTACGCTCCGGGATCGTGGGGACCCCGGAGCGCTGACCTGCTCCTGAAAAAAGATGGCAGAACATGGTTGCAATCATACTAAGTATTTTATATGATCCATATTTTTAACACATACGATGATCTGAGCCGGTACGCTGCCGAAGCCATCTATACCACAGGTGAAAAAGTGATCCGACAAAAAAACGTCTTTCAGCTCGTGCTCTCCGGAGGAAACACACCTGAAGGGGTGTATAAAAAATTATCGACGAGATCGAGAACGGACCGGAAATTCTGGTCCAAAACCCATGTTTACTGGGGAGACGAACGCTGTGTACCGCCGAACAATCCGAAAAGCAATTACTTCATGGCCAACCATGCTCTGCTCTTCCGGGTTCCCATCCCTTTTGCGAATATCCACCGGATCGAAGCCGAACGGATTGATTTTCAAAAAATGATTGAGGAGTACGAGAACCTTTTTCCGAAATCCCCGGACCTTGTTCTTCTGGGCATGGGCGCGGACGGGCACACGGCCTCTTTGTTTCCAGAATCACCTACTCTAAAAATAACCGGACAATCTTTTGTCAAAACGGAAGAAATGACTGAACCGAAAAACAGAATTACCATGACCCCCGAAGCCATTCTGAATTCGAAAGAAGTCATCGTTTTCATTTCAGGCAAGGACAAATCCGAAGCACTCGTTCGTGTTTTCCAAAAAGAGGGCTCTGTCTCAGAAACACCTGCCAGACTGGTCAGGAACCGGACATGGTTGATAGACAGCCAGGCAGCGGATCTCATCTCAGCACTGAAACATCTCGAAAACGAGATCCGGTTTCACAAATAAAAAGGCCCGATCAACCCGGATACTTAGAGTTGATCGGACCGTAAACCCATCATTCAATTACTTCTATCTTCTCTTCACTGTCTTTTTCTTAACCACTGGGGGTTTCCCCGGCTGTTTCTTCTTTGTAATCACTTTGGTACCATGCGGTGTATGAACGACTTTCCTTTTCACCAGAGTCGAAGAATGCGGGTGGTATTTTACTCTTTTGGTTACCACGACTCTCGGAGCTCTCGTAAATCTGAATCCGGCCCTTTTTGTGTAAATAACCGCCCGTTCGCGATACGCATGACGTAACACCGGGTGACGAACTCTCCACCACCAGGGATAATATCCGAAGTAGTAGGCAGACCAGTAGGGCCGATGGGTTGACCGATATAACCAGGTCACGATGGGCCATGCGTGGATATGCACATGAACAGGTTCCACATAATAGCCTTCACCGTAAAGTTCTTCATTTCCCTGAACCTGCATATTATAATCTTCATCGGATTTTTCTATTTCAATGGTCGCCACATCCTGAAATTCGTCCTCTCCGAGACAGTCCTGAAGAATGACCATGCGCGAATCCCCATCGGTTTCTTCCACAACGCGGATAAAATCGACTTCTCCATTCTCATCAAGATCGAGATTATTGATACCGAGTTCAGGATCGTTAAGCGATTTCTCGAAAGCTTCCAGATTCTCCGATTCCTTAAACAATTCGCTGACCGCCTGCAAATCCAGACCTTCGGCCGCTTCGGAAGCGGGAGTAACAGTCACTTCTTGATCTGCAAAAAGAATACTGATACCCAAAAGAAGCATCCATGCTGCGGATAAGATCAATTGTCGTTTCATTTTTCATACCTCCTTTTTTCTTATCGATACAGCCTTTGCAATCATTCATATAAACGGATACAAATGAAAAATATTGCCCGATTTAAAAAAGTCCGATTCTCTATAGACTATTAAACTCTCTTTCCCTTAAATCGATGCTCCCTCATATGTGCCCAGAGATCAATCATAATCTTAAGCAGAATGAACAGCAGGAGTACGATTAGAGGAGACTTTAAAATTTCAATAATAAATGCACCAAAAATAAGCGTTACATGCAGGATCACAATTCGGCCGTAGGGCCTCATCATCAGCCTTTGCAGAGTCACCTGCTTGTATTCTCCTTTTCGTAAAAAATTCATCACAAACGAGTAACCGTGGCTCAGAAAAATCGACAGCATGGCATAGGGCAGACCATATTGCCGGACGATTTGCCACAATATCTCCAGCCGCGGTCCACTGACTCCCTCAAAATACGGCTGTCCGAAAAAAGTCACAATGACTGCCCCGTGCCCGATTGTGAATCCTCCGTAATGAATGATAAAGAAAGGAATGAGAAACAATTTGGCGAACCAACCTACCTTTGGTTTTGGAGAACATGCGATCATCCGAAGTACATTGTAGAAGCCGATAATCACATTTTCAGACCAGTATAGAAGCATAATGGGAAACAATTCCCATCCCCAGTAGATCACTCCGAATATGGGAAAGAGATTGACAACAATCAATGCAATCACTGATGTAGGTTTCGATTGTCGTTGTTTCATCTCAATAGAGTAGTTTAATCTTACCAGACAAAAATGTACTCGCTCCCAGTCTTTGACTGGGAGCGTACACACAATCAATTCAATAAAAACGCTTCTTGATCTGTAGCTATCCAAATCTCAGAAAATTTAGTTTGACTTTTTATTACTTCATCACTTAAACACCTTTTGATTACATTATCATACCTTGTAGCAAAATGACCTGTATTTTCATAGACAACAAGTACAATTGGTTTAGAATAATCCTTTTTTAATTTTTTCTTAATTGCAGATAAGATTAATTCTGTAACTCTTTGTTCAATAATATCACCAACAAACGGTAAACCTGATTCATCTCCACTTGCATCAATCAGAAATAATCTTTCTTTATTTTCTCGAATGTTAATAGATATATCCAATTCATCATTCTCAAATGTACCATTTCTCATGTCTTTTAAAAGTAATTGATATAGCCATTCCTTTAAAAATTCATACTCATTTACAAGTATTAACCAATTTGGTCTTTTATAAAATGAAATTGTAACCTTAAAATCACCAAAATCTTCCCTTAATCTATTAAAAAGAATTTCAAATTGTTTCCTTTCTTTTACAATAGCACTATCAGGAAGCGCTTCGGTTATTTCTATTCCAATTTTATTCTTGTAACTATCATAAACTACAAAATCTGGTCTTTTCTGTTTTGAACATATTAAGATTTCATCATTACGTTTTTTATTATAACTTTGGGCAAATATTAAATATGTATGGAACTCTCTATCTAATGTTTTCCTTTTTATATTACCTCCCACTTCACATAAATATGGCCTATTAAAACTTTTATTATTTTTAATTTCTTTCTGTTGTTCAATCATCCAAAACCACTTAGTAAGTATTTCATGTTTCATTATCCATTCAAGATCACATATATTTGAAAGTATCTCGTCTATTGAAAAATCTTTTACTAAATAGAATAATGCTTCAAGAGTACATTTTATATGCTGCAACTGTATTGAGTATTGTTCAAAAATCTCAACTGGTCTATTTAATTCTTCTGCTTTCTCAAGCTCATCTGGATATATTAAATCAGTGAGTTCCCTGTTTCCGAGAAAACTCAGATATTTCTTTTTAGAATTATTATAATCGATTTTTTCAATTTCATGTATACATTCATCATGTAATTCAAAAAGTAAAGTAATGGCTCTAACTACTAATTTCAAATCTGGATTAGTATTATTAATATATTTCCGTAATTGCTTATAATTATCAAGACTCATATTTGTGCTTTTATTGCTGTTCTTCAACCTCGTTCCTACACCTTCTGTAATAGCGTGGAACCTCAGAGACCGAACTTACATTTCTCGCTCCCAGTCTCCGGCTGGGAGTGCTTTCCAGAGTCTCTGACTCTGATCTACTATAACCCAATTCTAAAAAATCAATAATTGTTCTGGCTGTAAAAGATTTAAAGTGACCAATTTCCTTAGATAATTGTAGAGAGGAAGCCAATAAATGAAGATGGTTTTCCATGATGACCCAACCATGCAATACCAAACGATTATTCGCAATGAGAAATCTTAATGAATCCAAAAGAATATTTACAATTTCCGGCTTGTTAAAAAGTACAATCCAATTAATGGTTGAACAGGTCAGGAAATAGGGTTGACAATAGGTGCTTAATACTTTATATCTACTTCTTCCCATTTATGCAGACCTTGACTTTGAGGCAAGAGCCTTAACCAATAGGTTCCCAGTCAGAGACTGGAAACCAGTTAACGTAATAATATCATCTTTTTCGTTTCTCTATAGTTCGTTCCTGTTTCCAATTCATAAAGATATATACTGCTGGGAAATTCATTTGCCGTAAAATTATAGTGATAGAAGTCTGGACTTTGAAATCCATTCACTATTGTTTTAATCTCCTGACCAAGAACATTATAGATTTTCAGAGTTACAAAACATGCCCTTTTTATTGAATAGGATATCTCTGTCGAAGCGTTAAACGGGTTTGGATAATTCTGATATAATATAAACTCCTTTACTATTCCTGTTTCAATATTTTCATCTTTGACTGAAACGACCCCTTCTTCATGATAGATTGCCAATCCACAACTATCAGTCCCAATCCATTTATTTCCAAAACCATCAATCGCTATTGACGTAACAGAGTTTTCCGGTAAGCCGGAATTTGAAGTATTGTACACAGTCCAATTGATGTCGTCAAATTTTACCAATCCACCATCCTTAGTCACAATCCACTTATTACCCGTACTGTCTATTGCTATTGAAACGACACTACTAGCAGGTAAATCCGAATTTGAAGTGTTATATACAGTCCAGTTAATATCGTCGAATTTAGCAAGACCCCATGTCCCGATCCACTTATTCCCAGAGTCGTCTATTGCTATTGAATAGACATTGTTATAAGGCAAATCAGAATTTGAAGTGTCATATACAGTCCAGTATGTTCCATCAAATTTAGCTAATCCTCCTTTAAAAGTTCCAATCCACTTATTGCCAAAACCATCTATAGCCAATGAACAGATAAAATTACTAGGCAAGCCGGAGTTAGAAGTATCATACACAGTCCAATTAATGTCGTCAAATTTTGCTAATCCTTGAGTTGTTCCCATCCACTTATTCCCCAAATCATCTATCGCTATTGAGCCAACATAGTTATCGGGCAAATCCGAATTTGTAGTATCATACACAGTCCAATTGACACCGTCAAATTCGGCAAGACCGCCATAGGGTGTCCCGATCCACTTATTTTCGCTTTTATCGATGGCAATAGAAACAACAACGATATCAGGTAAATCAGAATTGAATGTGTTGTACACAGTCCAGTTGATGCCGTCAAATTTTGCCAATCCGCCATACTCATCAATCCACTTAAAGTTAATAAGTTTCTCCCATATTATTGCAGTTCCAATCCATTTATTCCCCGAACCATCTATTACGATTGACTCGACATAATTACTAGGCAATACAGAATCCAAGGGATTATACAAAATCCAATTGGTATCGTCAAATTTCACCAATCCATCATGGGTTCCAATCCACTTATTCCCCGATCCATCTATTAATACTGAATTGACATTATAATCAGGCAAACCGGAATCCCAGGGCTTGTACACAGTCCAGTTTATTCCGTCAAATTTTGCTAATCCTCCACACTTACCAAGTATCTGAGGAGGATTACCAAGTCCTATACACCCACCGGACCCGATCCATTTATTTCCAAAACCGTCTATCGCTATTGAGGTAATATTGTCATAATTCAAGCCCGAATTTGAAGTATTGTACACAGTCCAATTTGTTCCATCAAATTTTGCTAAACCACCATAATACCCAGTTCCAATCCACTTATTCCCTAAACCATCTATAGCTATTGATTGAACATTGTTTTCGGGCAAACCGGAATTTGAAGTATCATAGACAGTCCAGTTGATACCATCAAATTTTGCTAATCCGCCTTCTTTCCAGATGTGCTCAATCTCATCATGATACGTAGAAGTCCCGATCCATTTATTCCCTGAACCATCTATCGCTATAGATTGGACAGAGTTGGAAGGTAAGTCGGAATTTGATTCAGTATAAACAGCCCAGTTGATGCCGTCAAATTTTGCTAGTCCACCCCCTCTAACCCAGATATGCTCAGTCATATCGTAATAGTCAGAAGTACCGATCCATTTATTCCCTGAACCGTCGATTGATATTGATTGAACATTATTATTTGGCAAGCCTGAATTTGATGTATTATATACAGTCCATTTTGTTCCATCAAATTTTATTAATCCGTTGCTATTTGTCCCAATCCACTTATTTCCAGAGATATCTATCACTATTGAAGTTACATCATTATCAGGCAAACCGGAATTAGATGTATTATATAAAGCGACAGTGCCATAGACCTTGTCAATTTTTACAAGTCCAACTGATGCTCCAGCCCAGATGAAATTATTCTCTTCTGCTAGTGCTCTAACATTATGATATCTACTGTAGGTATAATTCATCCATTCAGGATTTTGGGAGTAGACAGTTGAAGAATTAATAAAAAATATTAATTGTACTGAAAGAATGAGTCCTATTTTCTGTTTAGAAAACATTTTAATCTCCCCCTTTCTGATCGAACTTATAAATCGTGACTGGTCTTTTCCTTTTACTCACTCCTACGCTTTGTTTCTCGCTCCCAGTCTCCGGCTGGGAGTGCTTTCCAGAGTCTCTGACTCTGATCTGCTATAACCCAATGATTTCTATCGGCAACAATCCCTTCTCACCATAATAATCATGATAACTAGAATATCTCCAATGATCTGGTTCATCCACATAACCACTTCTAACAGGATTATAATGAATATAATTCAACTTAGTAATTAACATTTCCTGTGATATGACTTCTTCCGGATGACTGCCTTCCTGCCATAATTGATACTTTTGCTCTTTTTTATGTTGTCTTTTGAAAAATTCCAACCAAGACAATATTTTTCTATATTGATGCTTCTCTAAATAGTCAATAATTGTTCTGGCTGTAAAAGATTTAAAGTGACCAATCTCCTTAGATAATTGTAGAGATGAAGCCAATAAATGAAGATGATTTTCCATGATGACCCAACCATGCAATACCAAGCGATTATTCGTAATGAGAAACCTTAATGAATCCAAAAGAATATTTACAATTTCCGACTTGTTAAAAAGTACAATCCAATTAATGGTTGAACAGGTCAGGAAATAGGGTTGAAAATCAGTGCTTAATACTTTATATCTACTTCTTCCCATTTATTCAAACCTTGATTATGAGGCAAGAGCCTCTAATGATGGGTTCCCAGTCAGAGACTGGGAACCAGATAATGTGGGGTGTCATTCCTGAAATCTTCTATCAGGAATCCAGGGGTGGGGTTTCTCGTTCCTAATCTCCGGTTGGAACTGTATCTGACTCTGTCACCTCAATCCCAGCTCCACCAGCTTGATCGCGCTTTCTTTTCCTTTCTCCCCTACTTCAAGCACCGGGCCAACGCAGGAGGGACAGCCGGTTCTGCACGAACAGGAGCGGATCAGATCGCGAGCGGCTCTGAGCAATTCCAGATGAAGTCTGAATATTTTCTGGCTGTAGCCCACGCCGCCGGGTGTGTGTTCATAAATATAAATCGTAGGCTTGGAAGAAAAGGGTGATTTCAACATGGGCACAGTGCGAAGGTCTCTGGGGTCGGTCATGACCCAGACCGGCACCACATTTTCCAGCACATTGCCAAGGGCTTTCAATCCGTCGCCGAGATTGGCTTCGGAAAGAGAAAGCATCGCTTTGACCGATTCCTCCAATTCCCACCAATAGGCCGTAGTATGCATGGTCAATTCGGGCAGATGAATCTTTCCCGAACCCACATTCTCGTGTGTGTTGAATTTAATCTTTTTATAGAGCGTCGCCAGTGTGGTCACACTCACCTCACCGTGACCTTTTCCACCACCGCCGACCGGTTCGGTTTCAAACACATCCATGACCTTGATGTCGGTTTTGGCCTGCGCGTCGGTGTAGTAATCGGTCTTGGCCTGATGCACCATCGCCTTTCTCCGCTCCCAGTCCAAATGATCCACGTGATAGGATTCGCCTTCGTGAAGATAAATCGCCTCGTCGTGCACCATCATCGGAGCACTGTAAAGATCGACCTCGCCGATAACCCGCTCCTTGTGCGTTGTATCAATGATGACGACATTGTCCGGCGCGGCACGCCGAAGACTGATTTCTTCGGCCGGATAGGCCTCGCTGGTCCAGTAATACTGATCTCCGGCCTGGTGAAGCACCTGATGCTCTTCGAGATATTTGAGCAGATCTTCGGTCGAATCCACACCGAACCGCTCGCCCTGCTGAAAAGGCAGTTCGAAAGCGGCACACTTCACATGAGAAAGCAGAATCACGAGATTGTCCGGATCGACAATGCCTAATTCGGGAGAACGTTTCAGAAAATATTCGGGATGATTGATCACATACTGGTCGAGCGGCCCGCTGGTAGCAACCAAAATTGCCACTGAGATGGATTCGCGTCGGCCTGCCCGTCCGGCTTGCTGCCAGGTCGATGCGATGGTGCCCGGATATCCAGCCATGATCGCCACGGAAAGCTGTCCGATATCAATACCCAGTTCGAGCGCATTCGTGGAAACCACACCCTGGATCACACCGCTTCGAAGGCCCTGCTCGATTTCCCGCCGCTCATTCGGAAGATACCCGCCCCGGTAACCTCTGACAAGATTGGGAGATTTTTTCAGCCCTTTCATGATCTCCCTAAGATAAGCGAGCAGAATCTCCACACGGAGCCGGCTCCGTGCGAACACGATGGTCTGCACAC
>CAZIAH010000071.1:0-21033 GCA_964537715.1 uncultured bacterium
GATCTTCACCATAGGTTTCCTGACCGCGTCCCCAGCGCGGATCACGGAAAAGATTGACATTGGGCGTCCACACCGAAAGGCTCAGGAAACGTCTGTTTCCTTGCCCGTTTCGGATGGCTTCATGATACTTGGCTCGCGTTTCGTCCGAAACCGCATTGAATATTTGATAAACCAGTTCATCATCAAAAGAAGCTGCCATGCCAATGGGTTCGGGGAAAACAGTCACATTGTCATTATTGGCAAGTCCATGCAAGGCTTCGCTCCACCAGTTGAAATTTTTGATTCCAAGACGTGGGATCGCATCAGATACATCACACATTAAAGCGGCTTTTTCTTTCAGCGTCAGCCGTGCAATTAAATCCTTCGCTCGTTCTACGGAACTCAAATTCGGATTTTGATAGGGCAGTTGCTGACCCAGTAAATTGACTGAAAATAGAAAAATCGCGATAACAAAGGATTTTTCTTTTAGGATATTTGGTAATAATGATCTCATTATTTAATTCCTCACTGAATAGTAAAAATTCATTGGTTATTCTCCTTTAGTCCATAGAATTCCTAACACCATCAAGGAAACCTCAGATCACGGTTTTGAACCGAATGACCGTAATTGAATGCCCGGGGAAGGTGTGAGTCCAATTGGAGCTGGCATCGGTGACGATGAAACGCTTGGGCACGGTATGGAACGGATTCTCCACGGAATTGATATCTCCAAGCTCGCCTGTCATAACCTCGCCGGTTGCCACGGAATGGATATTGGTGCCGATCAACTTCACGGTCAGGGTTTGATCCACTTCGAAGATATTGACTACCTTGAGGATAATGTCGCCGGAAGTATCCTCTTTGCTCGCACATGCAAATAACGGCTCATTGGGATTGGGTGAAGCGTCACCACGACTAAAACGCCCTGCAGAAGTTTGTACGGATTCCGGCGTGGATTCAAGGGTTGGGATCGTCTGGGGGACGATCTGGGCAACAGGAATGATCTGGTCGCCCCTGGCATTGAAGAACATCTTCTGGACGTAGTAAGACGGCGATCCAAAGCTGGTCAGGGTATTGTAGCCGATCAGGTCCGTATTCCACTGGCTGCCTCCCGGATTCATCCGTGTAAACAGTGGAGCGTAGCAGTTCATGGCAACAATGTCGGCGTTCCGTTCCAGACCGGTTAGAAACACAGCATCGGATAAAGCGCATTGGAAAGAAGGAGTCAGACCCCGTGCGATACCAGGTTCCTGTGAAGCCCATTCACCTTCGAAGATCTTAGGACCGTTGCGATCGGCATTGTCATACAGATGGGCATTGCGGATAGCAGTGTTGGGTGACATGTAGTGGTGATTGTCGATCATATCGTGCGGCACACCCGGATCGGTTGTGGCGATGACCTGAATATTGGGATATTTGGCCTTGATAGCGTTATAGAACATGGCAAAGCGGCCTTCCGGACCACGGTAGGAAGCAGCTCCGTTATTGAGGAAGTCCTCATTGCCAATCTCGACATAGGTAAGCTTGAACGGGGCCGGATGGCCGTCTTTGGCCCTGCGGGAACCCCACTCCGTGCTCACATCGCCGGTGATGTACTCGATTTCGTCGAGTGCATCTTGAACAAAAGGCTTCAGTGCTTCACCAGTTATTACATCACGGCCGCCATTGAGGTGAAGGCCGGCATATACACCCACCACCGGCTCCATATTCAGTTCTTCGCTCCATTCGAGAAATTCCAGGAGACCCAAACCATCCGATGACCGGTACCCCCATGGACTCATGTGGCCGGGACGATCTTCCCACGGTCCGATCATGGCTTTCCAATTGAAACGATTCGCAAAATTGAATCCTTCAACATAATTGCCGCCGGGAAAACGCAGGAACGTCGGGTGCAACTCATCTAGAAGCTGCATGATATCCGATCGAAAACCTGTAACAGGGCGTTCACCCAGGGCAGCACCGGTGCGCTCCGCGAATACTGGCGGGAACAACGATACAAGATTGAAGTTGACTGTTCCCTTCGAACCAGCGGCAATCACGAAGCGGGTGTCGGTTGCGGGTGTGACTTGTCCTGTTTTCAGAGTCACCTTATAGTGTTTCCATTTTTTAACGATAGCCGAAACTGTGGCAGACGCGTAGACGGTTGAACCATCATTGGACTCGATGGAGACAGTCAATGGGCCGGAAAAACCTTTTGAAGCTTTGGCGTAGAAAGAACAATGATAGATCAAATCGGATTTAACAGGAATGCCCCAATATCCGTCATTGGCAACAGCCACGCGGCCACCTTTGAGTACTTTGGAAATTGTAAGTCTCAGACTCGTCGTCAGGGCCGTGGTGTTAATCGGATCGGTTGTGTCTGCAGCGGCGGTGCCTTTGGCGCCGGTCGAGGTCAGGAAGAACCAGTGGGGAACATCCGGGATCCAGTCGTCGGGAGGTTCCACAAGCGGGCCGTGATCGACCGTACTGCCTCCTTCAAATCCTTTTTCCGACTGCCAAACCTGGCCCATCGAATCCGCAAAAGGTTCACGCTGTCCTGCCCGAATTCGTATGGCGGTTCCTGAAGATCCTGGTGCTGGAATGATTTCAATCGCTTTGATGGCCGGGTTTTCGATCTTGGGTGTGAAAGTGATGTGGAACTCTCCGTCAGTCACTTCCACGGGCACCGTTTCGATGTAAGCGCGGTTGAAACCGCCGGATTTGACCCAAACGTCAAAGTCCTTGAACTCATACCCCATGACATTGAAGGAAAAAACGCGGTCGCCGGGCCCACCAATACCGGAATACGTCTCCGCAAAGTAGAGCTTTGCGAGATACTTGCCATTGGGTATTTTACAAATAAAGATACGCATCGAATAATGTTCGCTCCTGAACAAGCCTGGCTCTTTGGTCCCGGTGGCTGCGGGGAGCGTACCACCGCCCGGAGGATTCCGGAAAATGCGGTTCTGTATCAATTCGCCATAAAGTCCGCCCTCGTAAGAATAGTTGATTTCCTCGGTCATCAGGCCATAAAACATGGGATCGATTTTGGCCCCGGGTTTGTCCACCTGCACGACGATTTTGCCAGGATTGGCAGAAAATGCAAGTGCAGTGAACATCATAACCAACATCAGGACGATCAGTTGTGAGAAATGTTTATTGACAACATAAATGAAAGGCTTCATTAGTGATGCTCCTTAAAAAGTGAATAGTTTAATTCTTCTTCTCTTGTGGTATTTTATAAGGTTCCAACTGATCTTTAAATTTGAGAATCAACTCTTTCAGAGCCTTCGGATTCTCATCCCCCTGTCTCAGCATTTCGACTTCCCAGGTCGGAGGAATTCTCATAGCCACAAGCTCTCCAGCTTCCAGAAGATGGGCAGCGGTTTCGGCAATATCCAGTCCATCTTTCCAGGTGGCATCTGAATTCTCAAGCCACTTATCACTTCGTTCGATTATTTTAGTGATCCAGCCTTCCTGATCTGGCACAGACGGTAGTATGTCCCCTGACCGTTTACGGAAAAATCCCATCATGGCCGCGGGAATGGACGGATCACGAACACTGCCGTCCTCATAAAAAACACCGTGGACAGTGCCCCATCCTTTGCGGACGATCATCAGTTCCCAGATGTACCATCCGACTTTGGCATTCATATGTTCCTGAAGAGTGATATCATACGGATTGGCCCTGGCAATACAACCGAGCTCGCCATTGATCAGAGGCTTGTTCACTTTGGCTGCAAATTCTTTTGCTCGTTGAATATTGTTTCGAATCTGTTCACGGGTCTGCATATAATCGTGAAATTGAAGGACATCCACATAATCCGCCAGTTCGATCATCCCGTCGACAAAGGCCGCTCCGATGGTAACGGGTGTATTCGGATCGAGCTCGTGGAATGTATTTGCCAATAACTTGCTGCATTTAAATTTGCTTAAATACCATTCATTGTGTGTGGGCGGCCAGTCCGGTTCGTTCATCACATCCCACATGGCAAGACCCGGTTCATCCGAAATGGCATCAACTAAGAATTCCGCCCATTCCCTTGCAAGAGGATATTGGGTTGAATCCCTCAACCAGGGTCCGTATCCCACAACGGGCATTACGCCAATGCCCCTTTTATAACACTCGCGTACAAAATGTTTTAACTTTGCCGGAAGAGCTTCTTTATCTTCCGTATAGACTGTGTATGGGACAAAAACCCGTACCTGGTTGAGATTCAGACTTTTTGCCAGATTCAGATCAAAAATTGTTGTTGAAGAGTCATAGTTTACCCAGGCATCGATATGGTGTCGCGGAGAAACGGCATTCGCCGGCGTATAATTGAATCCTCTGATCAGCGAAGCGTCTCTCGGTCCTGTAAAATCGAATTTTTGACCTTTTGAATTCGAACCGGTGAATCCCATGGATATCAGGCCAAATACAAACAATGATGCAAGGACCAGCTTTTTCATAATTTATCTCCATTAGTCCCTGAACAGGAGAGGAGCGAATTCATGCAGGCTTCGACGCCAGCTCTGCCATTCGTGGGCCGTGTTGGGTGAAACATAGAAATGCACATTGATGCCTTCCTTTAATATCGCATCACTATTTTCTTTGGGATCACCACCAAAAGGCCCGCGGCGGGGTCTATTCTTCATGTTTTCAATTTCCCTGCTGCCATAGCTGACGAATACGAGTTTTACTTTCTCCTTAAAGGCGGGCGTATTTTTGACATCATCCGCACTGATACTGCCGCCGCTGAAAAGACCAATATAGGAGAAAGTATCGAGATTCTGCAAGGTAATTAATCTTGTTTCAAAGCCACCCATGGAAAGGCCGGCCATTGCGCGATGGGGCTGATTGGACAGTGTGCGGAAATTTGCATCGATATAGGGAATCAGCTCATCAACAAGAACAGTTTGAAACGGTGTGATATCGAAAGTCCTGAGACCGCCGAACTTGACTTCATTCGTCATGCCGTAGATCATCACAATGATAAAGGGTCTGGTTTTACCTTCTGCAATCAGGTTATCCATGATGAGATTGGTCCTACCCTGATTTGGCCAGCCGGTTTCATCCTCACCCCAGCCGTGCTGCAGGTACAACACAGGATATCGTTTGGTCAGATCGTTATCATAATCCGGAGGAGTGTACACAAAAGCCCTGCGAGAGGTACCGGTGCTCTTCGAAGGGAATAGGATTTGACGTATCTGCCCGTGGGGAACATTCTTGAGGGCATAAAAATCTTGGTCTTGTGCAGGAATATCAATCCCGCTGCCCCAACGCATGGCGCCATAAAAATACACACTGCCGGGATCAGGCACTGCAGCCCCGTCAATCCAGAGTTGATAGTAGTGGAATCCTTCGTCCTGGGGATTTGATTCGCCAGTCCATACATCATTCGTATCCTTGACCAGATCATATTTAACAGCGCTGATATCCAGCTGGACTCTCTGGGCCCCGGGCGCCGAAATACTGGCACGTACCCGGCCTTCGGAATTAACCTGAGGGTATTCACTGCCTGGCTGATTGGTGGATGCTGGCCTGAAGTCTTCCACAGCAACAGTCGCAGGTTGGTTTGTCTGCGTCTGACCAATCCCGCATGTTATCAGGATTGCTAATAAAATAAAAGTATACCCGTATTTCATTTGATAATCTCCTTACATGATTTCATTAAAATTTTTTTATTATAAAATGACAACAAATTTATTGATCAAGCCCATCAATATTTTTTTAAAAAAATGTCCAATCATTTTAGTATTTGCCGATCCAATCCGTATCCGAATTCGGAAATATCCTAGGCATCATTGAGCAATCTTTGCTGCGTTTCCTTTCGTTTTTATTGTAATTACCGATTCTTTCAAGCCCTCTGAGGTAGCTTGAAGTCTTACATCCCCAGCTTTATCTGTTGATTGTACCACAACAAGACATAAACCGTGAAAGGCTTTTCGCTCGCTGGCTTTGAAATATTCGTGGCTCACTGGGTTGCCGTTACCAACTCCAGCAATAACGCCTTTGCCTTTAATTTTAAATTTCACAAGGTTGTCAGCGTTGGGACAGACACGATCTTCCCGATCCACGATCTCGACTTTAACATACGAAAGATCCTGACCATCAGCACTGATTTTGATACGATCCGGTGTCAGCATTATTTTAGAAGGAGCGCCTGCGGTTTGAACTTCATCCTCGCACACAGTTTTTCCGTTGTTTTTTGCAACGGCTTTTAATATTCCCAGAGAGTAAGGAACTTTCCATAACAAATGCAAATCCTCTGTATCAGAGAATTTCTTTTCGCCGAGGGATTTCCAATTTTCAGCCAGAGGCTGATCAGCCTCTGGCTGAAAAAACAATTCCACCGACTCACAATTGCTGTAGCACCAGACCGGAATCTCCTTCCCCTCAAAACCCTGCCAGTTCCAGTGTGGAAGAATGTGAACCATTGGTTTGTCCGTCCACTGGCTCTGATAAAGGTAGTAGCGGTCTTTTGGGAAACCGCATAAATCCACAATACCGAAATAGGAACTGACCGACGGCCAGCTAAACGGCGTCGGCTCACCGATGTAATCAAATCCCGTCCATACGAATTCACCTGCAACCCAAGGTGCACTTTTAACTGTCTTGAGGGTGGACTCCACTGTATTGCCCCAGTTGGGAGCGTCTATATCGTAAGAAGTACACTGATTGTTCACTTCTTTTTCGATTTTAATCGTATCCCCGTCTTGAATAAGGTCATACTGCCCGCGGGTACTGACAGTTGAAGCAGTTTCAGAGGCGACCAGTTTTGCCTTTCCTTTATAAGTCTGGTAAAAGTACATATTGTAATTAATTCCGAATACATCAAGAGCTTTTGAGAATCCGGTTTTAACCGCCGCTTCAGGCAAATTGCAGCCCGAAGTAACCGGGCGGGCAGGATCTTCGGTATTACAAATATCCGCAAGCCGCTTCGCCATTTCGAATGCATCTGAGTTGTCTTGTTCTGGGATTTCGTTGCCGATGCTCCACAGGATAATGCTGGGATGGTTTTTATCGCGACGAATCATGTCCCTCAGATCCCTTTCGCTCCATTCATCAAAAAACTGACCATAGCCATACATTGTTTTGTTCCTTATCCATTCGTCGAATGCTTCATCCATAACCAGGAAACCCTTATGGTCACAACAATCCAGCAACTCAGGTGCAGGTGGATTGTGGCTTGTGCGTATGGCGTTGCAGCCCATGCTTTTCATAATTTCCAATTGACGCTCGATGGCCCGTTTGTTTACCGCAGTACCCAAACATCCCAGGTCGTGGTGCAGGCACACGCCCTTGATGTTAACATGTCTGCTGTTTAAGAAAAATCCCCTGTCTGTGGTAAATTCAAATGTACGGATTCCGAAAGTCGTTTCACTAACGTCCACAACACGGCTGTTCACATGGACTTTCGATTCAATGCGGTAAAGAATTGGATGTTCCAGCGACCATAATTTGGGGTTCGGAAGCTTGATAGACTGTTTGAAAAGACTGATGCTGTCTGCATCCACCTTTGCAATGGCACTGTTGCCAACAAATCTCTGACCGGATTCATCCACAATAACGGTTTCAAGCGTCACTTGCCGGGCATCGGCAGATTGATTGCGTATTTTTGTTTGAACATGGACCGTTGCTTCGCTCTCAGAAACTTCAGGCGTAGTCACAGTTGTTCCCCAATGGGCGATATGAACGGGGTCTGTTACTGTTAAACGTACATTCCGGTAAATGCCTGCACCGGAATACCAGCGCGAGCACGGTTGCTGTACATTGATCCTGACTGCCAAAACATTTTTTTCGTCGCCAAAATTCAGGTGTTGAGTCAATTCATACTGAAAGCTGGAATAGCCGTATGGACGACTGCCGAGATGAACGCCGTTGATCCAGACATCGCTGTTCATATACACACCGTCGAATTCGATGAATACACGTTTGCCTTGAGTGTTTTCAGGCAGGTTAAACGTCTTCCTGTACCAGCCGATACCTGCGTTTAAATAACCCGCGCCGCTTCCGCCCGGGCAGGTTGATTCAAAAGGACCCTCAATGACTTTTTCGCCTTCATTATAAATGCCACCTCCCATGATACCATCAAACACCCGAACTGCGATGCTGTTTTTGCCGCCGTAATGGATGATTTCGTTCGGAACTTTATAATACCGTAAGTTATCCCAGGCGGAAGTATAATGAGGTGGAAAAGAACCCATACTGCCTACTTTCACGCCGTTAAAATAGGTTTCGTCAACGTCGTCAATCTTGCCGAGATTAATAAAAATGTCCTTCCCTTTTAATTCCGCAGGGATAGTCAACTCGCGGCGGTACCAACCATACACGTTATCCGGGGTATAGTTCGAATGTTCTTCCCAGGTCGAAGGAAGCTCCACAATCTGCCAGGAACTGTCGTCAATATCTGGATCCTTCCAAAGCAAGTTATCGTCTTTACTGAACTTCCATTCTCCTTTCACAATATGGACCTCAGGCGCATTATCCTTTTTCGTTTCTGATGGGGAATGTCCTTTAATACTCCAATCGTGGGGCAGATCAAGCGATCTCCAGTGCGAATCATCAAGGGATGGGTCTTGTCCGTTCTCAACATCACCAAGCTTGAAATGCCAGGATTTGGTGAACAGCTGCGTTTTCCGCGGCTGACTATAAACAACAACCATTGCTGATAAAATTACCAATGGGAAAAAAGAATAAAAAACAAATGAGCGAAATCGAATTTTCATTTCAGATCTCTCCTGAGAATTTATTAGTTAAACATTTATCATAAAGCTACTTTCTCTTCCGTTCCATCGTATTTCACAACCTTTTCGATCTTATCAGTCGCTTCAACTCCTGCACCATGATTTGGCGATACGATAACAACCTGAAAAGTTCTTGTCTTCAACATCCCGGGGAAATCACCATATCTTTTACCAATATTTAGAGTGTTTGTGGACTCATTCCATTTGAAAGTGATCGTGGAATAGAATCCTTTCTCATAATTATAATTGTCGTTTTCATCCTCATACAATACAAACTCGCCATCAGCACCCGGATAGATGCGTATTTCAAGCACATCCCATTTTTTCTCTGTGGCATACTGCACTTTGGGGCCGAAAGGCAGAATGGACCCGGCTTTGACAAACAACGGTATGATGTCAATCGGGGCCTCCTTTTGGATTGTATGGCCACCGCTATACCTTTCACCCGTCCAGAAATCAATCCAATCCGTGCCTTTGGGCAGATAAACTTCTTCATTTTTTATCTTGCTGAAATCCTCAATATTGGTGGTATCCTTGCCCTGAACACTGATTTTCGAATACATCCCCCTGGTCACAGGGCAAACCAGTAACGACTTGCCGAACATGTACTGATCGTTGATATCCAGCGCCTGTCTATCATTTGCAAAATCCATCACAAGGGCACGCATCATCGTCGATTGATGGGCTGTCACGTCCCACGAGGTGGAGTAAATATAGGGTAACAATCGATAACGCAGGTTGATAGATTTTTCAATGGCATCATAAATCCTGTCGCCTTTTTTCCCGAACTGGTAAATTTCACGCGGGGCATCGGTTCCGTGCGAACGCATCATCGGGCAGAACGCGCCGAATTGGATCCAGCGGATATAGAGTTCCCGGTAATTGGCATCGGCCAGTTTTTTCGGGAAATTCCAGAGAAAAAATCCACCGATATCGCTGTTCCAGTAAGGAATGCCGCAGAGCGAAAAGTTTAATCCTGCCGAAATTTGATTTTTCAATGCATCCCACGATGCGACCACATCGCCCGACCAGGTATTGGCCCCATAGCGCTGCTGACCTGCAAATGCAGAACGGGTCAGGATAAACACCCGCTTGTCGGATGTGACCGAGCGCTGATGATCATAGACACCGCTCACTGTCATCAAGGGAAAAGCATTGCGTACTTTGCGGAATGAACCAAGATAGGTTTGATTGTTGAAATCGGAAGGTTTGAAATACATGTGATCCGGCTCTGAAGAATCCATCCACCAGCCGTCCATGCCAAGCGAGAAGATGCCTTTATTTAGATACTTCCAATAGATATCGCGGGCCTGAGGATTATAAGGATCATAAACCCTGACACCCGAGGGGTAATCGAGTCTTGGCGGCCATTTTTGAGAACCGGATGCCGGCCAGGTGACAAAATCCATAAGCGCGCCAATCTGATCCAATTCTTTATATTGTTTTGTCTGGGGACCAAAAGAATTCCAGATCGAGATAATCATGTGGGCATGTAGATTATGCACGTCATCCACCATATTTTGCGGATCGTAAAATTCGGGATTGAGAAATTCCATGGCATTCCACAAGTAATTGTTGCCCCAGTACTGCCAATCCTGAATAATTCCGTCGAGAGGCACACCCAGTTCGCGGTATTTCTTAACCACGCCGACTGTTTCATCCTGGCTTTTATAACGTTCTTTGCTTTGCCAGTAACCATAAGTCCACAACGGGAACATCGGCACCTGACCTGTGAGGTCGCGCATTTGCGCAATCACGCCATCGGCACTGCCTCCGACCATAAAATAATAATCAACGCAATCGCCCACATCTGATTTGAATGACGTGCTTTCCTGGTTATCTTCAAAGATTGTCGGTGAATAATTATCCCAAAACAATCCGTAGCCTTTCACCGACACAAAAAAAGGAACATAATCATCAGTATTTCCCTGTATCATATTTAATTTCAGATTACGCTGAACCATTTTACCTTTTTGCTGTTGTCCCAATCCGTAAATGGCTTCATCTTTATCCAAAGTAAACGACTGAGATACATTATAGGTCTTGACACCTGCATCGTTAAAATCTGTAAATACAACACTCCCTTCTTTTTCATTTAACAATGGATTACCTGCCAGAGTTGAAAATGAGATTTTACCATTTTTCAGGTTCATGTCAACTTGAATATTTTTACTTTTCAAGAAAAGGTTATCATCTACCTGGTTTATACTAAAATCTGGCTTTTGCGGAGTCTCAATAACCGAAAGGCTTTTTTTATCAAAAGTCTTGCCTTCAGGCGATTTCAGTACCCTCACTGTGGCTGCATTGTAGAATTGAATTTCAATTTCAATGGAGTCGATTATCGATTTTACGCCTAAATCTGTTTTCTGATAATTTTGAGCGTTACTGCTGCTAACCAACACAAACGTTAAGAAGACTATAATCAAAAGTTTTCTATTCATATCAGCATTCTCATATATATTTAATTTATTTATAACTATTGTGTCTATTTATTTTGGTAATATATTTACAATGACCCGTTTATATCGTGACAATGGAGGCTTCCCCTTGTCCATAACTCTTAAAATGAAATGTGCCGTTTCCTTCTTATCAACCTCAGGAGCTATCACCCAAACTCCCGGCGCATTTTCGGCTGAATTAATATTTATCCATTTTTTATATGAACCAACCTCTGGATAGTGAAACCACAGGTAACTGAGATTATCGCCATCGGGATCAGTCGTACCGCTGGCATCCAGACCAAAGCCTTGTCCTGATTTCACTGTTATTTGTTCAGGATGTCCTAATGCGGGGACAGGTGGATGGTTAGCTTCTTTGTACGATTTTGTGCACCAGTCCATCCGGGCGGCAAAATCATTTTGAAAGTCATCTCGCCAGCGCCACAAAGTCACTTTATTATCTGTAAAGGAAACCGTATCCTTTCGAACCGACCGTCCATATTCATTATAAATATACGGAGTATAACTATCAATTGCATTTGTCCAGATTTCTCTTGTTTCGGGTTCAAATGGGACACCCGATCCTCCTTTTTTAAGTGGTGCGAAATCCGGCTTGTACAGTTCGTAACGACCGCCCCAACCACCCCATTCAGGATGTTCTGGTTCATTGAGTCCGTTGGGTATTAATGACAAAAACGAAGGTGTGTCTCCTTCCATTCCCCAGGATACATCAGGATATTTGGCTCCGAGAGGTCCGTGGCTCTGCTGAATATTTTGGGCCAGCCAATGGTTGCTGATCTTTTCATTGTCTATACCTTTCACAAAACTATTGATAGCACTCCATGTTGCGCTTCCGTAATCATCACCCGGACTCACAGTGTAAAACAAATCAGGGAAGTTTTTCCTGATCCATATACCGCTGTCATCCTGGTCAGAAATGGTATATACTCTAAGTTTTGCAATTATTTTTTTTGCTTCCGTTTTCGTTTTTGTGTTTTTAATTTTATACAATGCCTGAGCGAGTGTATTGACACCTCCCCAGACAGATATCCATAATGGACGATCGTCATCTTCTTCAAGTACTTTTAAAATACAGTCCGAACCTTGTGAATCTTTCCCTTCGCCAACTCCCAGCATGCCGTATTTTGACAGACCTTGTTTTACTGACTTTAAGAGCGATTCCGCACCGGGAAAGTCACTTTCATGTTTAATAAGATTTGGTTGCACTTCACCGTATGCTTGAATTATTTTTTTTATTGATTCGGGATTGACCTCTGTTTTATGCCAGCAGGAGGTTGTCGCAACCAATCCTTTAATATCAATTTGATTCGAATACAAAAGCAAACGGACCAGAGATTGCGTGTCATCCGGATCAGCTTCTATATCGGTTAAAATAATGACTCTGTTTTCTTGATTCATCTGAGCAAATAGAGATTGGAAGGATAATATGATGGAAATAAAAATCAGAGAAAAAATGGTTTTCATCATGATTTAATCCCTTCGATAAGTATTCATTTGGTTGTCGTGGACTTCATCATAAAAAAATCAGTCATCGTCTTAAAATAGGGATCGATAAACAGACCGGGCCCGTGCTGTGCATCCGGAACCAGAATAAACTGACTTGGTACGTTTGCTTTCTGCAGGGCATGAAAAAGCAGTTCACTCTGGCAATGGGGTACCAGAGGATCCGCATCGCCGTGAAGAATCAGAAAAGGGGGATCGTTTGCATCGATATAAGTGATCGGATTGGCCAGGGCACATTTATCGGGATTGTCCTGGATCGGTCCGCCAATGAGGCTTGATTCGGGGGAATCGGGCACGTCATGAACCATGCTGCTTCCGCAAGAGTCCATGACCAGGAAATTCGTCGGTCCGAACCAGTCCACAACTGCATCGACCGAACTGCTGTATGATGTATATGGCCCAACATTGCCTTCTAGGTCATAAGTTGTAGAACCGACTGTATATTGTCTGACCCATCTGGAAGTCCCTGCCAGTGCTGCAAGGTGTCCGCCCGATGAGCTCCCGGTGATTCCAACAAAAGAAGTGTCGATTTGATATTGCTCCGCATTTGCTCGGATAAATCTGATCACGGCTTTAATATCGTGTATTTGAGCAGGAAATTTTGCATCCATACTTGAGCGGTGATTGGGAGTCACCACAGCAAAACCGGCATCAAGCAATGCTTTGCCTAAAGTTGCAAGATCGGCTCCTTTTAAATTATTGCCAAACCACGCACTGCCGTAAATGACAACCACAGCCGGATAGCTCGTCTTCTCGACTTCAGGTAAATAAATATCCAGTCTGTGATAGTTCATTGTGTCGCCCGCATAGTTTAAATCTTTCCAGCTTTTTGAATATTGCTGACCGAAACAATGAATCGCTAATACAGAAAGAATAAAAATTGTAAAGCGTTTCATCATTCAATCCTTTTTAATGATTGACAGTAAGATTGAGATTACTAAATATTTTCTATTTCGTTATTTTTTAACTTTGACTTTAATTTGAGTGAATGAATGCGCCGGGAACGAACAGGACAGTGTATTCCCTTTCACTTTAATCTCTTTTGTTACTGGTTTATACTGCTCCTGCTTGTCAAATATAAATGGCTCATCAAGAGACTCCGCATTCAACGATGTGACCTCGGCTTTCCCTGAAAAGTCACCGGTTGTGCTGAAAATATCCGATGCAATTGCCTTATCCTGATGCCGGTTGATTACATTAATATAGACGGTTTTGGTTTCTTTTGCATAGACCGAAGTGACATCAAGAAACGGAATGCCTTTGTATTTTTCTGTATTAAACGTATCACATTCAACATAAGTATCGATTGAATTGCCCAGGCAGTTGTTTGAGAATAATTTGAATGTATAGAACAGTGGAGACTTGAAGCTTCCCTTGTCTTTGTCCATACTCAGCAGAGAGGTCATCATGGTAAAGTTGCCCATTTTAACCACATCGGCATGACGGATAAAGGAATTGAAACATTGCGCTATCGGCAGAACGGATAGAAAATTTCTTCCGAAAGATCCCCATTCATCAACCGTAATAGTGATCGGATTCTTGAAGTCTTTCATGGTTTTTACGGCATCGATTTCGTCCGCAGTGACTCTTATTTTTTCTTCGAATTCCAAAGCTCTCTGTCCCATGTAAGTGTAATAATCAGGCATTGTACCCCAGCTCCAATAAGCGTGAATGGAAATATAATCGATCATGTCACCAAGCCCTGTCAGTATTTTACGGTTCCATTCAACCCACTGACCCGTAGCCTCGTAGTAGGATGATCCCGAAGCGACAAATTGAATAGAGTGGTCTACAGAACGCATGGCCTTGGCCGCTTCTCTGGCAATCTTGACATAATCCTCTGCGCATTTATAACCCAGTTCCCACGGCGCGCCGTCCACTTCATTACCGAGGCCCCAGATTTTCACACCATACGGTTTTGAATGACCGTTCTTGGCGCGTAAATCGGAATAAGTGGTTCCTTCCTTATAGTTGCAGTATTCAACCCAGTAGCAGGCATCCTGTATGGTAGCCAAACCCAAATTGACACAGATGATATTTTCACTCCCTATAGCCTGATTTAACGCAATCCACTCATCCGTACCGACATGGTTGTTCTCGATCCCCCCCCAAGCCAGGTTGATACGGACAGGGCGCTGATCCTTGGGTCCGATACCGTCCTGCCAGTTATAACCCATCGCAAAATTACCACCCGGCCAGCGCATGTTGGTGATTCTCAGTTCTTTCATTGCATCAATATAATCTTTCCTGAATCCATTCTCGTCTGCAAGCGGCGAAGATGGATCATATAAATTCCCATATAAAGTACTAAATCGGGCTGTATCAGGCAATCCCATTCTCCTTCCGCTGAAGTTAATGGGTTCCATAAATACGCCGTAAATTTTAGGATCAATCTCTCCGATGGTTCTGTCCACATCAATTTTGATTTTTGCTGTCTGCGCAAATAAGGAAAAAGAAAGAGCAAACAGTGAGGTAATGATTAATTTTTTCATAATGACTCCTGCGTTTATTATTTAAGCATTAAATTCTATCTCATCAATATTAATTTCTTTGTTTCTGAAAAACTTCCAGTTTGTGTTTTGTCAGAATGGATCGCTATGCGATAAATATAAATCCCGCTTGCAAGATTGGAACTGTCAAACTCAATTTTATACTTACCTTGTGGTTTGTATTCATTTACAAGCGTTGTAATTTCATTCCCAAGTAGGTTATAAATTTTTAAAATTACATAACCGTCTTTTGCCAATTGGTAGCTTATGTTTGTCACCGAATTGAAAGGATTGGGATAGTTTTGTGCCATATCGTATGTTGTAATTCTATCTTTTTTTTTAACAGCTGCGGCCTCTTCCCCAAATATCAACTGGGAAAAGTGATAAAGACCGTATTTCCAAACTGTCCAGTCATGCCCTGCCCCTTCCACTAAATTATAGATGTGCGGGACATCATGCTGTTCAAGATAGTCGTGTGTTTGTTGACTAATGAACAGCAGGTCATCGTCGATGCCGCACGAAATCCAGAGTTGTAATATGCTGTCTGCTATAGCTGCCGGATTTGGAACAAGTTGTTCGGGTGGGTTTGTGTTTGGCGCGGCAGAAAATGCACCTACATAAGCAAATGTATCAAGATGAGCCAACCCAAAATTAAGTGCTTGCCCCCCACCCATGGAAAGACCTGCGATTGCTCGGTTTTCCCTGCCTGTTAAAACCGGATAATTAGAATCGACAAAAGGGATCAAATCGTTCAGAAGATCAAATTCAAAAGTCTCGAATGCTTTAATTTTCTCTGGGTCAAAAATATCGCCGCCAGCATCATCATTTTCCATCGCACGACCATTTGGGAAAAAAACGATCATCGGTTCGAGTTTTTGGTCGGCATATAAGTTATCAAGAATAATATGCGGTTTTCCATTATTGTACCATTCTCGTTCATCACCACCAATACCGTGCAATAAAAAGAGCACATTATATTTCTTGTCTTCCGAATAGCCGGGTGGTGTGTAAACCAAAGTGTGTCGATCAACACCCACTGTTGTTGAATAATAGGTTGCTGTGGTTACCGTTCCATGGGCGATATCGGGTCTATACGAATCATAACCCTCGGGTGGTGGTGGGAATTCGCTGCTGTCGTTGGATGCAGCAGTCATTGTCCCATGAAGTTTGCTATTATCTTGTGAATAGCCGTTTGAAAAAAATGTTCCCCAGATAATGAGGACCAAAATAATGCGAAAAGAAAATCTGCAAATATTCATGCCGTTGCCTCTTTTAAATTTATCTGATTAGACCAAAATACATAGACCTCCATTGAAAAGCTAAAATAAAAAAGGCTTTCGGATTCCGTTGTTTCATTACAGAAAATCCGAAAGCCGCATTATTCTGAAGTACCGCCATGCCGATTGTTTGTTTGCGGGATGGCTTGTTGAATATGGGTAAAAAAACAGAGTGGATTAAAATCCTAATCCAATCGTATATTTTTGAATGTAATTCAATACACCAAAATCATGATACGCATAGTCCAGCATCAATCGTACGCCACCTATGGGATAATTCAATCCAGCACCTAGGCTCAGCCCTTCCTCGGATTCTTGGTTGAACAGCGATTTGTAACCCGCCCGGATCGAAAACATATTGTTGAAAACGTATTCGCATCCGACGTTTACGCTCTCATAATCGTCATTCGGATGCATCGCGTCCACCGCCAGGATCAGGTTGCTCTTCCCAACCCCCTTCAGCACGTCCATCGAAATCCCGACCCGGAACAAGAGCGGAAGGTCGAAGGCATCCGTCTTCAGGTAAGCTGGTATGTTCTCGTTATTCCCCGATACCGTTGGATCTGGATCCATCTGCGTCTGCATGTCCCGACCGCTCATCCGCATCTTGGTGCCGAAATTGGTGATGCTCATACCGATCTTCATCCCATAAAGCTGCGTGTCAAACAACACCCCAATGTCCAATGCAGCCCCGTTCGCCGTAGAATGGTAAATCCGTTCCTGGATAAATTTGGCCGTCATCCCGATGGAAAATCGATCCGTCAAATTCCGGGCGTAGGACAAACCGAAAGCATAACTCCCCGCATCGAACATCTCTCCGGTTCCATCGGGTTCTAAGATCGTTGTCCGCTCCATCTCGTCCATGGTTTCGAACTGACCACTCACTCCGATCTTGCCAAGGTTGCCCAGATCCACGGCCACACCCGCGTAGCTCATCCCAATATCCGCGATCCACTTCGCGTGGCTGAACACGGCTTCATTCCCCTTGATCCGCGCCAAGCCGGCGGGATTCCAATACATTGCCGTGGCGTCTTCTGCCACAGAGACATAGGCGCTGCCCATTCCCACGGCGCGCGCACCAACATCCACTTTCAAAAATGTGGCCGCCGTCGTTCCGGTCTTTGTGACTTCCTTCGCCTCGAGCCCGACCACCACGGCGATCACCAACAGGATGTTCAATCCTTTTTTCATGTCCAGTCTCCTTATTGTTTCCTAAAGACGGGGTCCGTTTCATCGGACCCCGTTCCGATCCTCTCACTTAATCACCGCGAATTTACCAATCTTGGTTCCCAATTGACCTGCATCGATGTGATACACGTAAACGCCGTATGAAATATCCAGTTGATCCTTGGAAAGCATGTTCCAGATTTCCGTGCCATCACTCCAACTCGGCGTATTGTGATTCAACGTTGCCACCAGTTGGCCGCTGACATTGAAGATACGGATCGTGCAAACCGGCGGAAGATGGATGAAGTGCAACTGACGCTCACCCCGTCCGTCCGAATAGGGATTGGTCGGTTCCCAACCGTTCGCCACGATGTAGGGATTCGGTACTACCTTTATGTTGGCCATCGATGACTTGGCGGCCGACAAATCCATGGATTCGCCGTGCATGGTGAATTCGAACACGTCATGCGACAGGAAGGGTTTGAACATCCGGATCTTTAACGTATCGCCGAAGGTCGGATTGCGACGGGTCGAATCGTCCTGTGTGCGCTTTAGGTAAACGGCCAGACTTGGGAGCAGTGTATTGTCCTCGGAGGGATTCAGAATAAGAATCTCATCTTGAAATTTCTTTGTTCGGGAAAACTGGCCATCGTTCCCGTCGTCGTCGCGAAAACCAAAAGGTATTTTTTGCCCTGTTACCGCGTCCAAAACAGTAAAATTGACGCCCATGGCTGCCAACGGCTTGTCTTTCCGGATACAGACGACTGATGTGTCGAGCACGGCGTCGCTTGCGCCGAAAATGATGTTCATATCGCGGGATATCGGGCTTTCCTTCTCCGCATGGAAGTAATACGGCGCGACGCTCACATCGAAAATGCCGCTGTTGTTAAATCCCGTCTCGGTTTCATCGATCGAGAGTGAGGGATCGTTTTGAAGGGACAGCTCGAATCCATCCATCATAGGAAACTCGACCTTCAGGTCGGTCATCTCCAATCGGTTGATCAGGGTGTCAGGCGAATCCGGATCCGTGATGTCGATGAGGCTCATGTTTTTAGTGTACAGCGTGTCCGGGGCGTTGTCGGCGACAGTCAGTGTGTCCTCGAACGTGATATGGTAGATGTGGCCATCCTTGACATCGCCTGGATTGATCAGGTTTAGCGTCACAATCCCCGAGGTGGTACCGCCGGGCAAGAGATGCAGCTCATCCATATGGCTGGGCACAAAGCCCGCGGCTGGGGCTTCCGGACGTACCACCACCACGTTGGGTCCCTTCTCCTGAATCTCCCCGTCCTGGCCGATAGAAATGAATTTGGTGCATTCGGTGGGCGGAATCTTTTTTTCGATGTCCCCGCGGTCGTAGGAGGTAACGGCGTAATAGTATTTAAATCCGTTGACGGCTGTGGTGTCCGTCCAGGAATGCCTGAGTCCGGTATCGTCCCCAAGGTAGAATTGCACACCCTTAACGGGAATTTCAGCGTATCCCTCGATGTCGTTGGCCAAATCGAACTGGGCCATGGGTTTACGATAGATCACCTCCCCAAGTCCGGAGGTGATCGGTATCATATCTTTCCAAGACGGATCGGTGGAACGGTAGATCCGGTATCCCTCGAAATCCTTTCCAGTGATGGGATCAACCGTTGTTTCCGCAAAATCGTCCCAAAACAGCGTGACGCGTTTGTCTCCGGCCACAGCACGCAGGGTTGGAATGTTCGGCGCTTTGCAAAAGTTGTAGTTTTCGGAGTAGCCTACATTCATCCAATGCTTGTTGATTAAAAGTTCGTCTTTAGAGACTGCAAGCACCAATCCTATGGAGAACCTCTGGATGTCGCCCGGCTTCATGGGGAAATACCCGCAGCTCCAGAACAGCTCGACATTAACATTCATCATCTGACTGTCAAGCTTTCCGGGTCGGCATTTTTCCCACACGGCCTCATCGTCATCGTGGCAGAACGTATTCCATTCGTAGAGGCTGAAGCTCGTCAGTCCCAGCATGTCCGTTTCGTCGATATCCGTTTTATCGAAATGGGGCTCGCCGAAGGTCGGAATTCCATCTCCTTCACCCGGGTCGTGGGTAAAAGGTGCGCCGTCCTGGCCGAGGTCATCCAGCATGATGTCCCAGTCTCCGTCATTGTCGACGCCGTCGTCGCGGCGCTCGTCGATGAGCGGATTGGTCGAGCCTTCGCCTGTAAAGTAATTGATGTATTTCAGTCCGTTGTACAAGTACCGGTGCTGCAAATTCGTAGAAACTCCATATTCGCAGCCGTTGTTCTCGTCGATGAGTCCGTTCAAGTTGTCGTCCACGAGATTGTTCTGAATTTCTTCGAGCAGCTTTCCCGGCCAGAATTTGTAAACCAGATCCTCGTATTGAATCCGGACGGTGTCTTCCGTCATGGTGATTTGGGTGCGTTTAAACGTCTTGTAGTCGATGAGAATGATCGGGTCGCCGACATTCAAGGTCTCGGTGGACTCGAGCATTCTTTTTGTGATTTTGGGACCGGGACCGTTTTTACCGTCGCCGTCGTTGTCGATGCCGTCCCACGAGTTGCCCGGGCTTTCCAAAAACGCACAGCCGATATAGCCCACAGGAGTATAACCCCCACCCCCGATGTTGTCATTGTCCCACATGTAGGTCATGTCTTCAGCCAGATCGTAGGCGCCGCAATCATCGCCGGCATCGCCCGCTTTCGACGTCGAGCCTATGTTGTTGCCGATCTTGTATGCGAAGGCCATTTTATCGTGGTGATAGGTACCGATGTTCTCGATGTCGAACAACATGAACAGCACGTTTTGCACCAGCGCGTTTGACCACTGAAAACTCCGGGCCCACATCCGCATGCCCAGACCCCCTCTGTTATGGTCGAGGCTGTCCGGATAGAAGCTGAATTCCTTATTGTTGTAATCGTCAGCCACGAAAAACGCCTCCTCATCGGCGTTCATCTGGCCCTTACCAAAATACCCGTTCCACTTGCCCCTCCAGCCCGGATCAACCGGATCGTCCGATTTGTCTGGCCAGGACTCCGGCCAGGCATAGGGCCATTTGCTCATGGCGATGGAGGAATCCATCGGATTGAAAAATCCGGGGAGCGGCAGGAATGTCCACCATTCGCCGGTGAGGGGATCGACGTCTCCCCTAGAATAGTTACTGGAGCTCGCCGGGGTAGTGGGGGTTCCGTTGCTCATAACAGTCGAACTGATGTGCTTGGGTTCACCGTTGGCATCGATCACCTCGGAAATCACCCATTCGTTCCCGTCAATGAGCCATTCATGGCCCGAATTGATTGGCCATTCGCCGGGGATGGCACCCGACCAAGCCGGATTGGCGTTGTTGCATCCAAAGGTGCCGTCGTTGAAGAAGGTGGTGCGGATTTGATTTCCCGCATGCAGGCCCTTTTTCATGTTTTGAAAATCGCCGTGCAAACCCTCCATCGCCGATTGGGCTAACAGCATGGG
>CAZIAH010000072.1:0-21012 GCA_964537715.1 uncultured bacterium
GGCGAAATTGGTAGACGCGCTAGACTTAGGATCTAGTCCCGATTTCGGGTTGGGGGTTCGAGTCCCTTCTCTCGCACAAAATTAGTTAAAGGAGTCTGTTTTTGAAATCGGAACTAACGCGTATCAATCACTGGAAAAAACTTTTGAAAGTGGATGTACCGGCAGAGGAAATTGGTCCCCATATCGAAGAGGCGTATCAATCCTACCAGAAGAAAGTTCATCTAGAAGGATTTCGAAAAGGGAAGGTGCCCCTTTCGATTGTCCGTAAACGTTTTGGGAAAGCTATAGAGGCTGAAGTTTCGGAAGATCTGGTACAGACGTTTTTTAAAAAGGCAGTGGAAGAAGAAAACCTTGCTTTAATCTCTCCCGGTGTGATCAAGGAAGTTTCTTTTGCTGTGGGAGAACCGCTTCAATTTACCGCCGAAGTGGCTGTCGAGCCCGAAATCGAAGTGAATAATTATAAGGGATTGAAATTAGAGAAAGAGATTCATAAAATCGATAAAGAAGATGTTCAACAGACCTTGAGGATGCTCCAGGAACAGAAAGCCGAGATTCGTCCTATCGAGGGAGAGGCAAAGCCGGGTTATATTATCGAAGGCGATGTTCAGGCATTAAATGAAAGCAGAATTCCGATTGTCGGGCACAAATGGGAAGACCGTGCCATTATTTTGGGTGAACCTCCCTTGGGGGATCAGATTCAGGATCAGCTGTTAGGTGTGAATGTCGGAGAAGAAAGACAGTTCACGGTCATGCAGCCCGAAAAGGGGCCAGATGGGAAATTAAAGGAGAAGAAACAGAATTTTTTGATTCAGGTAAAAGCGATTAAAGAGAAAGTGCTTCCCGAGATATCGGATGACTTCGCTAAAGATATCGGAGAGTTTAAAACGGTCAGCGAATTGGAAGATGCCCTTCAGAAGCAATTGGAGATCCAGAAAGAGAGGGACTCGGAAGATAAGTTACGGCACCAGTTGATGAATGAAGTGATCCGGCGGAATGATTTTGAACTGCCCGAGCCGATGGTAAAAAATACACTGGACCTTCTATGGGAGAATTATTCAAAACAGTCCAAAGAAAAAGTCGATGAGGAGACTTTCAGAAAAGAACATCTACCGCAAACAGTATGGAACCTTAAATGGCAGTTGATTTGGAAAAAAATCGCCGAAATCGAGAATATCGCGATTACTGACGAAGAATTGGACAGGGAAATTGAAAAGGCAGCGCAATCGAATCCGAAAGAGAGTGAAAAGATCAAAGCGCATTATCGCAATCCCCGACATCGCAGCCGTTTGAAACTGGATTTTTTGGAGGATCGAACCATTCGGTTCATTCGGGGAAATAGTAAAATCAAAGATGTGCATGTAAAAAAACCAAAACGGAATCGTTCACCTTTTGTTTTACCATCATCATAATATAGAGGAGTATGTATGGGTTTGGTACCAATCGTAGTCGAGCAAACTGGACGGGGGGAAAGGGCATATGATATTTTTTCTAGATTACTCAAGGAGAGAATTATTTTTATCGGATCCGGAATTGATGACAATGTAGCCAGTCTGGTTATTGCTCAGCTGCTCTTTTTGGAAGCAGAAGATTCGGAAAAGGATATCTATCTCTATTTAAATACACCGGGAGGATATGTTTCTTCCGGCATGGCTATTTATGACACCATGCAGTACATTCGTCCGGATATTGCGACTATTTGCATGGGACAGGCATCGAGTTTTGGTGCACTCCTTTTGGCTGCCGGAACCAAAGGGAAACGTTCGGCTCTTCCCCATGCCAGAGTGATGATCCATCAACCGTTGGGCGGAGCGCAGGGACAGGCCACGGATATAGAAATCCAGACCAAAGAAATTCTGACACTCCGGGAAAAACTGAATCAGATTCTTTCCAAGCATACAGGACAAGCGCTTGAAAAAATAGCAAAAGACACGGATCGTAATTTTTTCATGTCAGCGGATGAAGCAAAAACCTACGGCATTATTGACGAAGTATTGGCGAGAAGACCCAGAACGAAAGAAAAGGGGAAATAATTTTGGATCAGCAGTACGTTTGTTCTTTTTGCGGCAGGTCCTCGGACGAAGTCGAAGCCATGGTCACCGGACCGGGTGTGAATATCTGCAACGAATGTGTACGTTATGCGACTGAAATTATTCACAAAGATCTTGGGAAACGTTCATTAAGGCTGGCCCATCCCGTTCCCAAACCTCTGGATATCAAGGCGGAGTTGGACAATTATGTCATCGGACAGGAAGAAGCCAAAAAGGCCATTTCTGTCGCAGTTTATAATCATTATAAACGTATTGAATCTGGAGAAGAATCGAATGATGTGGAACTGGACAAGAGCAACATTTTGTTGATCGGTCCGACAGGTACGGGGAAAACGTTATTGGCTCAAACGCTTGCAAAATTTCTTCAGGTCCCTTTTGCCATTGCAGATGCCACCACACTGACCGAAGCCGGTTATGTGGGAGAGGATGTTGAAAATGTACTGGTTCGTCTGCTCCACGCTGCCGATTATCATCTGGAGAAGGCCGAGCGAGGCATTATCTATGTGGATGAAATCGATAAAATCGCACGTAAAGAAGAAAGTTCGTCCATCACCCGTGATGTTTCCGGCGAAGGCGTTCAACAGGGACTGCTTAAACTGTTGGAGGGTTCCATGGTTTCTGTTCCGCCGAAAGGGGGCAGAAAGCATCCGGAACAAAGCCTGATCAATATCAATACCAAAAATGTTCTGTTTATATGTGGAGGGTCATTTGAGGGACTTGAGAAAATTGTGGCCAAGCGGATCGGGGAAAAAGTCATGGGATTCGGAGCAGTTTTGAATGAAAAGAAAGGTTTTTCCATGGGTGAAATACTTCGACAGTTGCAGCCCAACGATCTGCTGACTTTTGGCCTGATTCCAGAACTGATTGGTAGACTTCCGATAACAACCATTCTGGACGAACTGAACGAAGAAGCTTTGATGAGTATTTTACAGGAACCCAAAAATGCTTTGGTAAAACAGTATCAGCGATTTTTTGAAATGGATGGGGTTTATCTGCAATTTGAAAAAGACGCTCTGCAAGCCATTGTAAATTTGGCCATGCAAAAGAAAACAGGTGCAAGGGCATTGCGGTCTATTATGGAAACTGCCATGCTGAATATTATGTTTGAAATACCCTCATTAGATGGTGTTGTTGAATGTATTATCGATAGCAATGTCATTGTAAAGGGCAGCCAGCCAATTTATAGATATAAAAAAGAAATGAAGCGACAAGCGAGGGCTTAAAATTTATTATAGATGTATATAATTTAAACCATGTTATTTTCAAACTAATTCATAGAAATTCACTTCGTTTTTTCCTCATATAAGTTATAGTATTTTCTTTTTATAACGAATTTAAAAAATACTTGACAAAGTCCTCAATATTTTATATAATCATTGGTATACGATTTTTTTTAATTGAGGTTTCAAGTTTCTTCCCTGCCGGGTTTTTTTATTAAATAATTGTTCATTGTCTGTAATTTGTTTTTCATGTTTATTTATTGAAACAGAGATATTTTCCAGGAATTGGGATATTAAGGTGTGTTATTGATATGAAAACAAAAGGGAAAGAGGGAGAATTCACATCTTGAAAGGCTCAATGAGTGTCTTGTGGCAAGAAGGCATTATTGAGCATTTTTTTTGCTTCGAAAATCACTATGAAATAATAGACAAATCTGAGTATTAGGAAGGAGGTGAATTGATAACGATAAGAAGAAAAAATTTTAAAGGAGGCGGAACAAAATCAATGCTCAAAATGATTGTAAAAGGTATAGGAGGGTGCATGGAGTTGAAACGGTAATATTTTATCTGTCTATTTTATATTAATATTTAGCTAACTTAATGGAGGTTAAGTATGTCCAAAAGATTGATGATTTTGTTAATGATGATCACCGTCCTACCCGTTTTTGTTTTTGCAGGGACAACGGGGAAAATTGCCGGTGTCGTTCAGGACAAAGATACGGGTGAGCCTTTAATCGGCGCAAATGTTCAGATTTTAGGAACAATGATGGGTGATGCATCAGATCAAGAAGGTAATTTTGTTATTTTAAATGTACCTGTCGGGATGCACGATGTAAAGGTCACCTACATGGGATATACCAGTATCATCAAGGAAAATGTAAGGGTTTCTGTTGATTTGACCACAGATGTTCTTTTTAATCTTACTCCAGCGACCATTGAAGGAGAAACCGTGGTCATTACTGCAGAACGGCCTCTTGTCAGTAAAGATGCCACCAACGAGACCCATATCTTGAATGCACAGGATATGGAAAACATGCCCATTCGCAGCTATGCAGGTATCGTCGCTACCAATACCGGTGTTATTGCTGCCAAAGGAGACATGTATGTTCGAGGCGGACGTACCAACGAGATCGCTTACTATATCGACGGTATTTACAACAATGATCTTCGAACCGGTGATCGTGTTGGTGATATCCCGATCACTTCTATCGAAGAAATCAATTACCAGGCCGGCGGTTTCAATGCGGAATATGGGTTTGCCAATTCCGGTCTCGTGATTGCTTCAAGTAAAGCAGGTGCCAGCGAATACTCTTTGGTGGGTGAGCTCATCACGGATGAATTTCTCAGCCAGAAAGATAAATTTCTCGGCACCTATGCTTATGGTTACGATACGTACAGTTTAACCGGGAGCGGTCCGGTTCCATTTCTGGAAGACAACCTTTCCTTTTTTCTGTCGGCCGAAAAATTGTTTCGACGGGATCGAACCCCTTCTTCGGGAACACATCCAGTTGTTGACGGAAATTTTACTTACGATGAAATCATGATGGACCAGGAAGAGTTGGAAGCTGCAGGCATTCCGGAAGAGGATTGGCTGCTTCCGATCAAAAATGTTACGGGTCCTCTTCCGTACAATTCGCTGGATAGGTGGTCAGCCAACGGTAACTTTTTGTTGAAGGTCAATCCTGTCAGTGTCCAGATTGGCGGAAATGGATCAATTTCAGAATGGTATGATTACGATCAAGACCGGGCTTTGGTCAACGGTGCTCATATTTATTTGCGCAACAATTTTAACTATTCGGCCTATGGTAAAGTGACGCATACATTGGGGCGGAACACATTTTATCAATTCAATGCCTATTACTCTGCTTTCGGTAATGAAGTCAAAGATCCGATTTACGGCCGTAATTTGTATGATTGGGGTGATAAAGACGATCTGAATCACAACGGTGTTTATAATCCGACTTTAAGTGACAATGGCAGTTATGTGGAATCGACTCTTCGACTGGGCTCGGGGATCTTTTTCTATCCGGATATGCATGCCTGGCAGTATGATTTGAACCGTGCCAGTGTAATCGGTACCAAATTTGATTTTACTCATCAGATCGGGAAAACGCATGAAATGAAGGGTGGATTTGAGTTCCGATACAACACCTTACGTCGCTATCACGTGACTCGGCCTTATAGATTGGCGGGTATTTATGACAATAATCCCGATGAGACGGATCGGAATGCGGCTCGTGCGGCCTACGCCGAGAACTTCGGTTATCCAGTTGCTTTCACTGGTCATGTCGTGGATCCTGCCAAGACATTGGACAGCGGTCTGGATGGTGCCAAACATCCCATGATCGGTGCACTCTATGCTCAGGATAAAATTGAGCTGAATGATCTGGTGTTAAATCTCGGTTTACGTTTAGATTACATCGATGCCAATGACAAGAGACTGAAAGATGTCTATGACGTCAAGATTAAAGATGGTACCATCGATCCGAACTCATTGGAAGAGACAGAACCTCATATCATTTTAAGTCCAAGACTCGGTTTTTCATTCCCTGTCACAGATCGCACGGTTTTTCATGCTCAGTACGGCATTTTCATTCAGCAGCCCGAGCTTCAGTTTCTCTATACTGGATGGGATTACTATGCCGGCCAGTTGCTGCAGGGTAATCAAGTGAATATCGGGAATCCCGATTTAAAGCCAATCAAAACCACTTCGTACGAAGTCGGTATTGGTCAGCAGCTTTCGGAGAATTCTTCGTTGAGTATTACTGCCTATTACAAAGAAATTACGGACAATGTAGTTCTGAAGAACCGCGTCGGCGCAAATCCGGTTACTTATCCGCAGTATCAGAACGGAGATTATGGAAATGTAAAAGGCCTTTCTTTTACGTATAAACTCCGCCGGATCAACCGGATATCAGGAAACATCAGCTATACGCTCCAGTATGCTTCTGGAACCGGATCGACATCGGACAGTAACTTTTATATCACGTGGATCGGTCAGGACAGTTACTATCCGATTTTTGTGGCGCCGCTGGATTATGATCAACGGCACACGATTTCTGCCAACATCGATATCGTGACCAAATCCGATGATGGGCCGACCCTCATGGGATACCACATTTTCGGGGATATGGTCTTTAATGTTCTTATGGAAATTGGTAGTGGTTTCCCGTACACGCCGAAGAAAATCGCAGATACCATTTATTTAGCGAGATTCTCGACGGCCTATCCCGTTGGTGCAACCAACAGTGCCTATACAAACTGGACACACAATATCGATCTGAAAATCGTCAAGAAAATTGATGTTCCTGCTGTGGATCTGCAAGTTTACGTCTGGGTGTTGAATCTGTTAGGCAGCAAACAGCCATTCAATCGTAAGATCGACCGGTGGAACTACACGTCTGGCATTTATGAAGCGACGGGAAGTCCGGATGACAATGGTTGGTTGAGCACAACCGAAGGACAAAGATGGGTCCAAGCCAACGGCGGTCAGCGCGCCATTGATATGTATCAAGCCTATGTCAACTTCCCGGACAACTGGAATTCACCTCGTCAGATTCGGGTTGGGTTGCGCGTCGGTCTATAAAATTCGGGATTGATTGATGTATCGTAATATGAAGTCAATCTTCCAAATAATTCACCGTTGTACACAAAACATGGGAGAACGATAATGATTCAAATAAAGCGATTTTTCACTGTCTTTTTGATTCTGGCATTTACTGTGGGTCTGATTGTTGGTCCTGTGGTATTTGCTAAATCGAAAGATGTTGGAGGTACTCTGGGTAAGGTTTCCCTATTTACAGAGTACCTCCAATTCGACGGCAACCGGATTGCTTCGTATGTTTCGAACGACGGGGAGTATGTAAATCCGTGGATTACCGGTCAGTCCGGTATGGAATGGCCCAAGGGTTCTGGAAATACTATTGATTTTGCCGCAGGTTTCTGGATCATCGGTTTGGATGATTCCAGCCATGTAAGAAGCGCCAGTGTCGATTACTCGAGCGAATACAGACCGGGAGTCATCCTGCCCGACGGAACACCCGATGATCCTGAAAAAGAGGAGTATCGGATTTACAAGATCAACTCCGATGGTACCGGGGATTGGGATGTGTGGCCCTATGATCAGGGCGCTCCCTATACACTGGATGAAAATGACAATAAAGTTCCTGGTTTAATTGGCGACCAAATGCTCTATTTCGTTATCAACGATGCCGAACCGACCGAGCATACCAATTTATTTTCAACCCAGCCAATGGGACTTGAGGTTCATAACACTATTTTCGGGTTTAATCGAGGCGACCAATTGGGCGATATCATGTTTGTCAAATGGACGGTCATCAATAAATCGGATATGGATTATGATTCGGTTTATGTTTCTGCCTGGAGTGACCCGGATATGGGCGATGCTTCGGACGATCTGGTCGGCTGCGACACCACTCTCAGTCTGGGATTCTGCTACAACGGTCTGCCGGTAGATGCAACATACGGTGCAGAACCCCCCGCCATCGGCTTCGACTTTTTCCAGGGTCCTTTAGTGGATGGGGAATATCTGCCGATGACAGCGTTCGTTTATTACTGGAACGGCGCACCGGTTCCCTATGCAGATCCTGAACTTGCTGAAGAAGCCTATAACTTTCAAAAAGGGCATGCAAGTGACGGATCCGATTATTTCGATCCGGACAACAATCCCAATCCATTTGTATTCAGCGGCGATCCAGTAACTGGTCTCGGCTGGCTGGACAGCAGCCCGGGTGACCGCCGGCAGGTGATCTCTTCCGGTCCATTTACTCTGGCATCGGGTGATACGCAGGTGATCGTGGGCGCCAAGATTATTGCCCAGGGAAGCTCCTCGCTTTCCTCCGTAGCAGCATTGAAGTATGCAGATCAGTTTGCACAGAGCGCCTTCGATAACGATTTTGTCGTGGTTAATCCCATCTCACCCTATGTTGAGATTGAATCACTGGATCAGAAGTTTGTTCTCACCTGGGACAATATAGCCAGAAACACGAAGGTCGAGAGTTATGCTTTGCAGGGCTACGATTTTGAAGGCTACAATATCTATCAGGGTGAATCCGAAACAGGGCCCTGGACACGGATCGGAACGTGGGATGTGGATAATGAGAATGCCGTGGTTTATGATGAAGTATTTGACCCGACTTCAGGCTGGGTTGTCAATCAACCGACTGCTTATGGAACAAACAGCGGAATCCGTCATCACTTTACGGTTGAAAGGGATTATATCACGGGTTATCCACTCTACAACTACAAGACCTATTATTTTGCCGTGTGCGCGTATACGGTCAATCTGGATGCTTTCCCGAAGGTTGTTGAGAGTGGAAAGAAAATCGGAGAGAATCTTGTTTCAGCAGCTCCTGGAAACAGGGCCGATGTGCAGATGACGAGTCTAGATACGGATGATCTCATCCCGATTACCCATACAAACGGTACAAGCACAGCCCGATTGACTATCAAAGTAGTCAACCCGGCTGAATTGACGGGGCACACCTATCAGGTTGTTATCGAGCAGAAAATTGCGGGAGGAGATACCACACTGGTCCTGGATATCATCGACAAGAATACCGGTGCCACACGCCTGAACGACTATCCTTTCTATACGGGAGAAGAAGCCGAACAAAACAGGATAGACGATCCGAGGATTGTCGATGGTTTCAAGTTGTATTTTATCGATACACCGAATCCCGGTCTTGCTGATTACGATTATGATGGTACGCGTTGGGTGAGTGGTTATGATATTGGTCTACCTTACTTTTTTGGCGGCATGGATCTCGTGGCCAATGTCTGGGGCAGTACTGTAGGCGATGCAGATGCCTTTCCGGCTGAACTCCACTTCAAAGCCGATACAACGGCAGGTCCGGCAGACGGATGGGAGAGCTACGGCTATACCTATCGACGTGATCTAGGATATGAAATGGTCGGTATGGGTTATTTGCCGTTTTCTGCCTGGGATATGATCGATCCAGCCAATCCGAGACAGGTCAATGTCTGCTGGGTCGAAGATGCGAATGAAGGAAATGCCAATATGCGTTGGGACATGGGAGGCTGGGATGGAGCCGAATATCCAGCACCTACGCCCGGTGGCCGTGAGTACATCATCGTCAATACCACGGATTATGATCCATCAGGAAGTACATACAGTACTGAAGTAGATGGAACCGTCCAGGATGCACTCTATTTTATATGGCCTCAACAACGGGGTACACATCCCTACTTGGAAGCTGATTTCAATTTTTACTTCATTGCGAATCTCCCAACGACCACTGAGGATGTTTGGGAATTCACACCAACAGGGTCTGCAACCGGAGATGAGGTGGCCAAACTCAACCTGAACAAGATCAATGTGGTGCCCAATCCCTACTGGGCCTTCAATTCGGCAGAACGTGTTCCTTCAGGCCGAATCATCCGGTTTACCAATCTGCCGGGAAACAAGACTACGATCCGTATTTTCGATCTGGCTGGTAATTTGGTACGGCGAATTGATCACAATGACGGAACTGCTTATGCCGAGTGGGATGTTCGAAACTCAGCCGATGTACCCGTCGCCAGCGGTATTTACCTGGTGCACGTTGAAGTAGAGGGTGTGGGCGAAAAGATACTTAAATGTGCAGTCATCAACCGTGAAGAACGGCTGCTCTATTATTAATCTTTCAATTCATTCAGGAAAGATTTCAAACAATAAATGAAAGGAAATGACCATGAAATATATGATCAGGTGTCTATTCGTTCTTGTTTGCCTCCTGCTCTTTGCCAGTAATCTGGTTTTTGGTTCGACGGGTAAACAGATCGGTACCACGGGAGCCGTGGAGTTGTTGATACCTGTCGGCGGACGTTCCACAGCGTTGGGTGGAGCGAATATTGCCAGTGTTGAAGGTATCGACGCGATGTATTGGAATCCTGCAGGAGCTTGCGTACTTGGTACGAGAGCGGAGGCGATGTTCTCGTATCAGAATTACATTGCCGATATCTATGTTTCCTATGTTGCCGGACTTACGAATATGGGTTCTATAGGCAATATCGGTCTCTCCGTGAAGGCCTTGAATTTTGGAGAGATTATGGAAACGACCACGGAAAATCCGGATGGTACAGGATTGATGTTTTCACCAAACTATCTTACAGTATCGGCGCACTTCAGCCGGAAATTCACGGATCGAATTCATTTTGGTTGCAATGCCAAGATTATTTCCGAGAAGATTATGAGTACTTCTGCCAGTGCATTTGCCATAGATCTAGGCTTGCAGTACATCAACGAGAGTGGTCTCCGGCTGGGTTTTGTGCTAACCAACTTTGGTGGAAACATGCAATTCAAAGGACCGGATATTGAATTGCGTCAGCAAGTTGAAGGAACCGAGTACGGATCCGAACTCATGTCAATGGCTATTCCCACAATGAAGGTTGGTCTTCCTACCCAGCTTAAGATCGGAGCGGGATATGATTTGAAAATCGACGATTTGAATGCGGTTTCTTTCTCCGGTGCGTTTGTGAACAATGCCTCTGCTTTTAATACGTATACCGGTGGTCTGGAATACACTTTCAAAGATATGGTATTCATCCGAGCCGCGTATTCAGCCGCTTATATGGAAGGTATCGAGGATGCATACAAGGGTTTCGTTTTACAGGAAGAGAATTACCTTTGGGGCCCGAGTTTTGGCGGAGGCGTGAAACTGAGCGTTAGCACAAACATGTCTCTGATGGTCGATTATGCCTATCAGATCACGGAGTTTTTTAACAACGTCCAGTGGTTTAGTTTCTCATTCAGCATGTAATTGAATCACTTTTAAACCATGAGAAAGGTTGGCCTTTTGAAGGTCAACCTTTCTCTTTATTCGAGGATATTTCATGAAGAATTTTATTCGAATGTTATTTCTTTTTGCCCTTTTATCAGCATGCAGGGGATCATTTTGCAGACCTCTGCATTTAAAGTTAGACTGGTCACGATTTGCATACGATGTAGAGAATGGACTGTTTGAAATTTACTACAGTTTTTCACAGGAAAATCTGATCTATCAAAAGGCAAACGAAAATTATACGGCTTATGTCATTGGGAATTTTAAAATCTTTCACAGTGACACACTTTTTAATCAATATTTCTGGAAAACCCAGTACACGGCTGAGGACACAGTGGGAGATCAAAGTACCCATATGTTTATCGATCAGGTGAATTTTAAAATGCCAGAAGGAGAGTATCTTTGTGTCTTTCGATTGTGGGATATCAACCAGAAAAGCAATATCGACAGCGTGGGGTTTGATGTTTCGATTTTTTCCGAAAATACCGATTCACTCTATTTCAGTGACATCGAGCTGGCCAGATCCATCGAGAAATCCATGGATCCTGGGAATTCTCCTTTTTATAAAAATTATCTGATTGTTGAACCCAATCCAACCCGTTTTTACCATTCTGATCTGGCAAAATTGCATTTTTATACCGAACTCTACGGATTGAACGATCGAATCGATCAACAAAGCACGATTCAATATTTTGTGACGGACGATTTTCAACGGGCTGTCACGGATACCATAAAAAGAAAAAGGTCAGAATTGCACGGGAGACAATCCAATGTGGAAACAGGATTTGTCGATCTGGATTCACTGCCGTCCGGGATTTATTTTCTTCATGTCCAGTTAATCGATTCCCTAAATGCGGTTTTGGCTGAAAAACAAAAGGAATTTGCATTTTATCAATCCAAACAGGACAGTTCACTTTTTGCTGATTATACTGAAATGCAGTTTTTAAAAAGCATGTTCAATCAGATGGATTCTACCAGTATTGTGGAAGAATATGAATCGATTAGCTATTTGTTGAATGAAGCCACCCGGAGTGTCTGGGAAGCAGCGACTACTCTGGATTTGAAAAGAAGATTCCTATTTCTTTTCTGGAATCAAAATAATCCTAATCCTGAAAAAAGTGCCAACGAGTGGCGGTTGGAGTATTTGTCGAGAATACGCTATGGAAACGAAAATTTCGTTGCGATGGGGATGAAAGGGTGGAAAACGGACCGGGGCCGTGTGTATGCGCTTTATGGCGCTCCTGCCTACATCGACCGATTTCCGAATGAACCCAATCTGCATCCCTACCAAGTTTGGCAGTATCCAAATATTGAAAAGGGCGTTATTTTTATTTTTGCCGATCTGGAAGGTTTCCACAGGTATCAATTGATTCATTCTACCAAATTGGGTGAAATTCAGAACGAGTATTATATGGACGTTCTTCACAAAGGAAGCTATTAACACATTCAAACAATTTAGATTGTCCTGTATCATAAACGAATGGTCTTCTACAAATGGATCATTCGTTTTTTTATTGTCGAGCATCGTAAGTGTCCGGTTAAAAACCATTCAATTATTTATAAGTCTGCCATCTCTTCATGTTGTGCTTGAATGATATTCCGGGGCTGTATCATAAGTTCCCGAAATGTCTTTGCGATCCCGATTCAATCTAAAAAATATTAATAAAGAATATCGGGAGAAGCAATTCCATAAATTTTGAGCATAAACTATGAGATTGCCACGTTGTCCCGATATTCTATTCAAAAATATAATGAATAATCGGGACTCCTCGCAACGACATAAAATAGACTTTTGATACTCCCCCTGCAGAGCCTGGATCAAGCTATAATATTTATAACGATTGAAGACAAAAAAATCAGTCTTAAGACTTTGCTCATTTTTCTTGATTCTTTTTGAAATTTGTTTAAATTAAATTTCCTATGGATAAGAGGATCGATATTGGAGTTGATATCGGAACTATCAGTGTTCAGATCGCAATAATGTGCCATGAGGCGTACCTTCCTATATTCCCCGATCCGTTAAATTCCTTTTTCATCGTCAACGACAATTCTTTCCCTCAATTTGGAAAACAGCGTTTTATCCTTTCTGATTATCAGAGACATTATGGTGAGCCACACCGATTGACCGACCAGATGCTCGAGTCGATTTTCGAAATGTTTCCCAGACGGGAAATAGGCGGGTTGTTTGTGACCGGTTCGATCGGTAAAAAATATGCAGAGAAACACAATTATCCCTTTATCAATGGTTTCAGAAGTGTAGCAGAAGCAGTGGGAAAACTCTATCCAGACGTGCGGACGATTTTTGAAATGGGAGGAGAAACATCGAAATATATCCGCATATCGCACGGGGAAGACGGCAATGTCCGGATCGATGATTACGAAATGAATGGCGAGTGTGCAGCGGGTACGGGTTCGTTTTTCGATCAGCAAGCCGGCCGCTTGAACTATAAAATAGAAGAAGTTAGTGAAATTCTGAGCAGGGCACATCGGAGCGTCAATATCGCAGGACGGTGTTCCGTTTTTGCCAAATCGGATATGATTCATGCGCAACAGCGTGGTTACGAACCGCCAGAAGTGTTGAAGGGGCTCTGTCAGGCAGTGGTCAGAAATTTTAGAGGCAGCATTACAAAGGGGAAGCGGGTTGAATCCCGTGTGGCCTTTGTTGGGGGAGTTTCGATGAATCAGGGCGTTGTTTCCGCTTTCCGAAATGGTTTCGATTTAAGCGAAGGAGAATTGTTCGTTCCGAAATATGCCGCCTGGATGGGCGCTGTGGGCAGCGCCATGCTTGCCGGTTCGTCGGAACCGATTTCCGTTTCTTTTTCTGCGGTGGGCGAAGGAAAGTTTTCGTATCCTTCCACTCGGCCGCTTTCGATGAAAAAAGTCCGACTTCTGCGGAATCAGACCGAACCGTTCGTGTTTACAGAAAACCAGATCATCGACGGGTATTTAGGAATCGATGTAGGTTCGGTCAGCACGAATCTGGCTCTGATTACGGATGACGGCGCGCTCGTTCACGGCAGTTATAGAATGACCGAAGGCCGTCCCATACAGATTGTATCGGACGCGTTGCACGAGATGTTCTCGGTCGTAAAAAATCGTGTCCGTGTTCGGGGTGTCGGAACAACGGGTTCGGGACGCGAACTCATCGGTCTGCTCGTCGGTGCGGATGTGATCAAGGATGAAATTACGGCGCACAAAACAGGCGCCATGCATGTCAGTCAAAAATATCTCGACAAAAATGTGGATACCATTTTTGAAATCGGCGGACAGGATTCGAAATTTATTTCATTGAATCAAGGTGTGGTGGTCGATTTCAGTTTGAACGAGGCCTGTGCTGCCGGCACCGGTTCCTTTTTGGAGGAACAGGCCAAACAAATCGGGATTTCGATCAAGAAAGAATTTTCGAACCTGGCTTTGAAATCCAGCTCTCCCTTGCGATTGGGTGAGCGCTGTACGGTTTTTATGGAAAAGGAACTCGGCATCTATCTTCAGCACGGTGTATCAAACGAAGATATTACGGCGGGACTGGCATACTCGGTCGTTCAGAATTATCTCAACCGGGTCGTGAAAAAACGCAAGATCGGGGATGCGATCTTTTTCCAGGGAGGAACCGCCTACAACGACAGCGTGGCCGCTGCCTTTTCAACGATCCTGGACAAGGAAATCATCGTTCCTCCACACAACGGCATTATCGGAGCAATCGGCGCGGCGCTGCTTGCCAAAGATCGGACAGACAAAAAGGAGAGCACATTTAAAGGCTGGGATTTGGAACATGTCCAGTGGAAGATTCGTGAATTCGAATGTCAAAGCTGTTCGAACCACTGCACGATTCAGGAGGTCGATGTCGATGGCGAAAAAAGTTACTGGGGAGACAAATGCTCGGAGAAGTACCGTAAAAGATCGAAAACCAGCAAGAAAGCAGTGATTCCCGATTTGATTCGATTCAGAGAGGATGTTTATTTTCAACAAAACAATGCTGCCCGGTCCAAAAAAGAACGCGGCAAAATCGGCTTTCCAAGATGTCTCTTTTTCTATGAAAGGCTGCCGTTCTGGTCTGCCTATTTTCAGTCTCTGGGATTTGACATCATTCTTTCCGGATCTTCGAAACAAGATGTCATTCACGAAGGCGTCGAAGCCACGGTCGCAGAACCGTGTTTCCCGGTTCAGGTGGCTCATGGTCATTTGATGCAACTGCACAGAGAAGAAGTCGATTTTATTTTTCTTCCTCACATCGTGAATGAAGAAGATCCCACGAACAGCATCGCCTCGTTCCTCTGTCCGTGGTCTCAGACCATTCCCCTGATTGTTAGGCATGCTCCGGCCCTCGAACCGATCCGAGATAAAACCTTGTCCCCCTCTATACAATTCAAAATGGGGCTGTCCTATATGAATAAAGTGTTGCTCAGGGACCTGTCTCGATTCGATATTCGCCCCGAAGAGAATCGATTGGCGCTCCAACAGGCTTATGAAACCCAGTCGATGTTCCGCCAAAAAGTCAGAGAAAAGGGCGACGAAATATGCGGGGAAATCCTAGAACAAGAGATTCCCAGTATCGTCATCCTGGGGCGTCCGTACAATCTTTACGATTCGGGAATCAATTTGAACATCCCGAATAAATTGCGGTTTCTTTACGGCATCGATGTGCTGCCCATGGATTTTCTTCCTCTGGACGATGTCGATATTCGGTCCGTGCACGATCACATGTTCTGGAATTATGGGAGAAGGATTCTCCAGGCGGCCCGGTTCACCAGGGATCATCCCCATCTTCATGTCATCTTCATCAGTAATTTCAAATGCGGACCGGATTCCTATATTAGGCATTATATCGAAGATGCGTGCGGCAAGCCGTTTCTCTTTCTCCAGATGGACAGCCACGCCAACGATGCCGGTATGATGACGCGGATCGAAGCGTTTTTAGAAAGTAAAAAGTTGTTATCCTAATTTCAGAATATGATCGGCTCATGTCTATTTTAAAGCAACAGATTCATCCCGAACATCCTTTTACGGGCAGACGGTTGTATGTTCCCCGCATGAGTACCGGAGGGGCCAGCTGTTTAGCGGCGGCCCTGCGGTCTCTGGGCATCGATGCGGTCGTTTCTCCCCGTTCGGACGCACGTACGCTCGAACTGGCTTCCCGATTTACCACCGGCGAAGAATGTCTGCCCCAGCGGATCACGCTTGGTAATTTTCTCAAAATCATTACTAATGAATCTTTCCGACCCGAGAAAACGGCTTTCTTCATGCCCACATCGTCCGGTCCCTGCCGTTTCGGACAGTACGGACCGTTTCTGAGAAAAATCCTCAACGAACTTGGATACCCTGATGCGCTGGTTTTTTCGCCGACAAGCAGCGACGGATACGAGGGGATGGCCCGAAATGTGACCAAATTCAAAATCACGGGTTGGCGGGCAGCGGTCGTATCCGATATTCTTCGGAAGCTTGTGCTGATGTTCAGACCGTATGAGCAAAATCCGGGTGATGCGGATCGCATTCACGAAGAGGGATTGATTCGGGTGTGCGATATTCTTTCGAATGCCACACTCGGTCTGAATCGTCAGCTTCGGCTTTTGACCGGGACTTTGGAAGAAGTCCGCGACCGCTTTTTAAATATGCCATTGAAAGAAGAACTCGGAAGCCGTCCCCTGATCGGCGCTGTCGGAGAGATTTTTATCCGCTTCAACAGTTACAGCAACCAGAACATCATCCGAAGAATCGAAGCCATCGGGGGGGAAGTCTGGCTGACCAACGTATCCGAATGGATCTGGTATACCACTAACGAACAGGAAAGAAGGCTCAGAGATTCGGGACGAAGATTCAGCGGTTCCATGCTGGCGACAAAGATAAAGGTGCTGGCACTAAAGTGGAACGAGCATCAATTGATGGCGCCTTTTCAAACTCTTTTTGCAGGGAGAGAAGACCCGCGCGTTGAGTCGATTCTGACAGGCAGCAAACCTTATCTTCCGCAGCACATGGCTTTGGGAGAGATGACCCTGAATGCGGGAAATGCGGTTGCTTTTTACAAGGCCGGATGCGACGGAGTGGTCGATATCAGTCCGTTTACCTGTATGAATGGCATTGTGACCGAAGCCGTTTATCCGATCATCAGCCGGGATCACGAGTCGATTCCGATCCGGATTTTTTATTTTGACGGCGTGCCAATCGATCTGGATAGCGATCTGGATATTTTTATGGATCTCGTGCGGCTTTATAAAGAGAAGAAAACCCAGCCTGTAAAATTATAAAAGTGAATTTAAAGAACTACACCCTCAGTTTCACTTGATTTTCAGGATTTCCCTGAAAATTGAGTTGATTTTCGTAAATCATCTGATTATCTTACAACAATAATTTTGCATCCTCTGCACTGCACTGAATTTTGTTTATTAAATCATTCGTTCCAAATGGAAATGAGGGAATTATCACAAAAGTATATATAAGCATAGATACTTTAAAAGCATATACGTGTAGATGCCGGCATATATAATTAGATGCTTGCATATATGTATAGATGCCACAAATGTTCCGAATATCAACTGGTTATGTGGTAATATAAAAGGAGTTAATAAATGGAGTTCATTAAAGAAAATTTCATATTCTTTATTATTGCATTAGCATTTCTAATAGGCGTATATACAATAGTTAAAGATATTTTTATAAAATTATTTCCTTCACTAAATAATAAACTAAAAAAATCAAACCGACTTCCCTCAAAACAGAATAAAATAAAAGGATCAAAACGTAGTTCATCTAAGCATAATAAAATAAAGAGAATGGTATCCAAGAAGAATTTAGCAGGATTAATGAAATTATTAACTCATTTAAAGCTTGAATATCGGATTGAGAGTGCAAGAAAGTTGGGCACCTTAGGTGATAAGCGTGCTATTGAACCGCTGATAAAAGCATTAAATGATAGAGATAACCGTGTTCGTAAAAATGCTGCAGAAGCTTTGGATAAACTTAACTGGAAATGTGAAGACAAAGAAGTATTGGCGAAATATCATATCATAAAAGGAGATTTTAATGCATGTGAACGGATCGGATCATCAGCTGTAATTCCTCTTTTAGATGTATTAAAAAAAGAGTATGATAAAAATGTCATTGAAATATTGGGCAAAATAGGTGATGCACGTGCTGTTGCACCACTTATACAAGTATTGAATAAAGCTGGTTTGGAAAACCGCTTGAAAGCAATTGAAGCATTAAGTAATATTGGTGATGATCTTGCTATTGAACCCCTTATTGAGGCATTAAAAGAAAAGGATAAGATTGTCAGTAAGAAGGCTACAGAAGCTTTAGAAGATCTTAACTGGAAATGTACAGATAAAGAAATTTTAGCAACGTATTACATTGCAAAAGGGCAATATAATAAATGTGTAAAAATTGGATCAGATGCTGTGCCCCCACTTTTAAAAATCCTCAAAGTAGAAAATGATAAAAATGTTTGTAAGCGTGTTATTAAGGCATTAAGTGAGATTGGTGATGTACGTGCTGTTGATCCAATTAAAAAGATCTTAGTAGGTAAAGATCATGATTTGCGACAGATTGCTACAGACGCTTTGGGTAAAATCGGTGACAAACGTGCTGTTGATCCACTAATAAAAACTTTGAAATATGGAGATAAAAATGACCAGAAGAATGCAGCAGAAGCTCTGGAAAAAATGGAATGGCAATTTACGGATAAAAAAGTTTTAGCAATTTACCATATTTCAAAGGGTAATTTTAAGGAATGTAAAAAAATCGGATCGGAAGCTGTGGCCCCACTCTTAAAAGTCGTACGAGAGAGGAGTTCAGAAACAAGATCAATGGCTGTTGATGCTTTATGTGATATTCGTGATCCAGAGGCGGTTGAACCTATGATTTGTGGTTTACTTAATAAAAGTATTGATGATTTAATCAAAGCAAGAATTGCTGAAACGATAATCAAAATTATGGTTAAGGAATTAGTATTTGATAGTATAAAAATATTTGATATATGTAAAGTATTGAATGAAACTGAAAATATAAAACTAAAAAATGGTATCATTGAAATTTTGGATAAAATAAAATATGAAAGTCTTGGAAAAGAAATAAATAGCCTTTCTTATATATGTTTTATGGCTGGATGTGATGCAATTAGTACGACGATAAAAAACCGTGATGAAATAGAGTTTTACAGAAAAGTGCTTATAAAAATTGGTTATCCTGTTGCTTCAGATGCAATACTAAAAGAAATATACGATTTGCATGACTCTAATTATTTAAATCGTTGGAGATTAGCAAGTGTATTGGTTAAGATTAAAGGGTGGGATGAAAATTTAAATGAGAAAACAAAAAAGGAGATTAGATCTATGAATAAAAAATTTAATGGATATAGTTATGATTATAGAGATTAATTTTGATTATAAGATTTTATAAATAAAACAAATTAGTATAGATTTCATTTCTTTTATAGATTATTTAATGGAATTGGATTTATAAAAAACTATTATTTTAATTTCAATGAATTATTAAAATGGAAAAACGTTTAGATAATTTATCCAGAATCGGCATACTATTATAAAAATCACTTATTGGTAAAAAGCTTGAAAATGGTATAATTAAGTAGCATATCCGATTGCCCAGGATATCCATCCTGGGCGCAGGATAAGATCATTAATTATTTTCCCATTTCCGCTTCAATGATTTATCTTGACATATTCTTCAATTTTTAGTATCATGAATCGATATTCTGAACCGAATCTATACTATCTATTTGCCGTCGATCAATCCGGAACGGAGCGTCGGGTGTCTCGGACAATTTGATATAAATAATAATAACAGCGTGTGGCACGACTCCCCGATCGAGTCGGGGAAAAGCTTTAGGTCGTGTGTTTCAAAATATTTATACATGGTCTAAAGACCATACCGCACATTGATACTGTATGATGGTAACATGGCCACCCGTCAAGTGTCAGGCGGCATATATGAAAGGAATTACTTATTAAAATAGGTTTCTTCATCTCGACTTTTTTCTTGATGATAATGTTGTTATCAAGCTGTAAATCTCCGACCGATTCAAATCAACCACCTACGTCGGAACCTCCGAAATATCTTCAGGCATCGTCAGGTGATATTTGGCGCCGAATTGATTTTCCTGATTCTTCTACTGGCTATTTCTATCCTTTTCTAAGTAACACAAATACATTTCTCTTGAAAACAACCGATGGAGGCCTGTCTTGGTTCTCCACAAAATACACAGGATATGTTCAGGTACTCCGGTTCTTTGACGCTCGTATCGGGTTGATTGTTTCAGGTGAACATACTGTCTGGCGAACACTGGATGGCGGAGATTCTTGGGAAGCATTTGTTTCCCCTCATATAGGCTGGGGAAACGATATTAGATTCGATCCAACAAACGTTTCACGTGCCTGGATGACCGACCATCAACAATTGTTCTTTTCAAATGATACAGGTAGGACTTGGTCCGTTCAATCAACACCAGACAGCGGAAATATTAGAGGAAGGAATCTCGTGTTCACTGATTCGCAAAATGGTTGGGCGATGACTGGCGGAGAGGTCTATCGAACTCTTGATGGAATCAATTGGAGTCCTACAGATGTCTCATCATTTCAAAATCAAAATGGTAATTCCATTGAGGCTGTTGATAAGAATGTGGCCGTCATTTCTACAGGGATGGGGATATTTAAGACCATTGATGGTGGCTCAACTTGGCAGAATATATCAGATCAAAAAGACATAATGTCAATCTCGATGAAGAGTAATCTCAAGATATGGTGCACTTCCCTCACTAAAATTTATCATACTAATAATGGTGGCGATTCATGGGTGGTACAATATTATGATACAACAAAGACTGGTTTTTTTGATTATATAAAATTCTTTGATTCACTCAATGGTATTGCGATGGGTGACCCTGTATTAAATTCCCCAACATTATTTTTATATACAACAGATGGTGGAATAACC
>CAZIAH010000073.1:0-20838 GCA_964537715.1 uncultured bacterium
GTGTAAGAACATGCCATCCCTGTGCAATGCCCGCTTCGACCACTGCGACCGGAGCATCCTCCGGAATGACGGAAGAGCGGTATTCTTTCGACTGTTTTTGAAAAACATCCAGAGAAGGCATGGAAACCACACGGACATTCTTTTTCTTTTCCGCCAGCAGCTTCTGAGCCGCAACGGCCACTTCGACCTCGGAACCGGTGGCAACCAGCACCGCGTCCAGCTTACCCTCCTTCTCCTTGGAAAGGATATATCCGCCGTTTTGGATCAGCTTGGAATTGAAATTCTCCGGTCTTTCGAGAATGGACAAATTCTGTCTTGTCAGACACAGAGCGGTCGGACCGTCCTGCTTGCGAAGCGCATACGCCCAAGCAATTACGGTTTCCAGACCGTCTGCAGGACGAAAAACCATCAAACCAGGAATCGTACGCAGCGCGGCCACATGCTCGACGGGCTGATGCGTGGGACCGTCTTCGCCCACAAAAATGCTGTCGTGTGTAAAAACATAGATCACCTGAATGCCCATCAAGGCCGCCAGGCGAATCGGGGGACGCATGTAATCGGAAAAAACCAGAAACGTTGATCCGTACGGAATGATCCCGCCGTACAATGCCATACCGTTGAGAATGCTTCCCATGGCATGCTCACGGATGCCGAAATGCATGTTGCGTCCTGCAAATTTTGAAGGCGCAATGGAATCGCTGTTGTCGATCAACGTTTTGGTGGAAGGAGACAAATCGGCCGATCCGCCGTAAAGGGAAGGAATCACTTTGGCGGCCGCATTCAATACTTTTCCACCGATGGAACGCGTGGCCGTGGGTTTATCGGGAAGCACACCCGTCAGCGTTTCTTCCAAATCCACAGGGATCGTTTTCGCGCGCATGGTCTTCCACAATTTATATTCTTCAGGACATTCCTTTTGCCAGATTTTGAATCGATCCTGCCAGGCCGCATAAACCGGTTTCAATTCCTCGGCCCGGTCCTGGAAGATTTGATGCACTTCATCGGGCACGTAGAATGTCGGTTCCAGCGGCCATTTTAAATTTTCTTTAGTCCGCACGACCTCTTCTTTTTTCAACGGGGAACCGTGAACCGATGCGGTGTCCTGCTTGTCCGGACTGCCGTATCCGATATGCGTTTTAGCCAGAATCAGCGTGGGTTTTTCTTTCTCCTCGAGGCCTTTCCGGATCGCCGAAGCGATCTGCTGATGGTCATGGCCGTCGATCTTGATTGTATGCCACCCGTAAGACTGAAACCGTTCGGCTACATCCTCTGAAAAAGTGAGTTTCGTCTGTCCTTCGATGGTGATGGAATTGTCATCGTAAAGGTAGATGATGTTCCCTAATTTCAAATGCCCTGCCAGAGAGGCCGCCTCGCAGGAAACGCCTTCCATCAAATCCCCGTCACTCACGATGGCATAGATGCAATGATCGATGATGTTATGGGCGGGAGAATTGAATTTCTCGGCCCAGATTTTCGATGCGATGGCCATGCCGACACCGTTGGCAAAGCCCTGACCGAGCGGACCCGTGGTGGTTTCCACACCGGGCAAACAGCCGTATTCAGGATGCCCGGGCGTGCGGCTTTCCCACTGACGAAAATTTTTGAGGTCGTCCAGGGTCACATCGTATCCGGATAGATAGAGCATGGAATAAAGGAGCATGGATCCGTGTCCTGCCGAGAGAACGAATCGGTCCCGGTTGAACCATCCGGGATCTTTTGGATTGTACTTTAAAAATTGAGTCCACAGTACCAATGCGCAATCAGCCATTCCCATGGGCATACCCGGATGTCCCGAATTCGCCTTGCTTGTTCCGTCCACTGCCAGCATGCGGATCGTATTTGCAGCCAATCTGGTTAATTCTTTATTCATCTTTTATAAAATTCCCTATTTATAGTTATACCCGATTTAATTGCGCTGCTAATTTACAAAATTGAACGCAACGAAACAACACTTTTTAACAGACCTGCATCATGATATCACACAACCAGATTTTGACAACTATCTTTTCCATAATCTCGGTTTCCGGTTCCCGTTCTCCTGTCTCTATTTCAACGTTCCCCGCTCCACGTTTCCCATTCCCCCTTTTTTTCATATGACTATAAAGTCAGTTCCGTCCCCAATATCATTTGTCGCCCGGGCATCGGCACACCGACGATCTCTTCATAATCCGTACCTGACAGATTGGTGAGATTGAGATAAAAGTTCCATTTCCCGAAACGTCTCGACCATTTCGCATCCACAACGATGAATGCCGATTTTTTCTCGTATTTCCTGAAATTGATAAAAACATTTTGAGAAATCTTCCACGGCCAATACAAACTGGCACTGAGTTTGATATGATGTCGGACCATCTCCGAACTGTATTTGGATTCATAACTGCTGGACAACGCTTGATCTCGAACCATGGTTGTGTAATAACCGGAAAGATGGAACTGTTCGTTCACTGTAACTTCCTGTGCGATTGCGATTCCAGTGGTTTGGGCCAAACTGATATTCTCGGCCTGCCAGACGATTTCCCCATTCTTGCGAACCCACTGGATTCGATCTTTCTCATCCCTGAAAAAAAAAGTGATTTCGGCCCGATTCCGATTTTGATCATAGATCAACCCTGCTTCCGCACTCCAGCCGGTTTCCGGTTTCAAGGATGCATTCCCCTGATTGTAATCGTCCCGGTAAAAAAGCTCGGTGAATGTGGGCGCTCGGAAAACCCGGCCTGCGGAAGCCCGCAACCGAATGTGAGGCTGGATCGCGTAACTCAACCCAAAAGAAGGACTAATTTGAATTCCCCACTTTTCGTGACGATCAAACCGGACACCGCCGTGAACCACCATCTCCCGGAAAACAGGAGTAAGCATTTCGATCCAACCACCGCCCCGATAAAGGATTTGACTACCCCACTTCGTGCTTTTCGCTTCTTCTCTGACGGTTTCGACACCGAATCCGAACTCTTTTTTTTCGGACAATCTCAGATTGAATTGACTTTCTACCCCTCCTACCCAGGTTCGTGTGTCATTCTGATATCTTTCGGGATTCAAATAATCCAGATTAAAACGATCCCGATGGTACCTGTAATGGAGTTTCGACTGAATGATGAAAGTCGAATTCAGTGCATGCAGAAATCTGATATTTCCGTGAACCGTGGAGGTTTTTTCCCTTGAAGGGGCCGGTCCGTAAAATCCGTTTGCGCCGAACGCCTTGTCGAGATAACCAAATGTCCCGGAAATCTCGTTTTTGGCAGAACGGGAATGAAACCGCCACGAAATAGACGTATTGTCATAATCGGTATCCCAATAGGTGCCATCCGATTTTTGTTTGTCGATGCTTACTCTGTTCAAAAAGGTACCCAAGACCACTGATTGTGACAGATAACCGTTGAAGCTGTTGGTGCTTCCACCGCTCAATCCGATTTGAGATTGACTCTGATGCGCCTGTTTGGTAATGATATGAATCACGCCGCCGAAACTGTCGGGGCCGTACAGAGAAGAACCGTGACCGGCGAGAACTTCGATGCGTTCGATATCCTGAATGGAAACAGGAATATCGCTGTTATGATGTCCGGTCTGGGGATCGTTCAAACAAACACCATCTAAGAGAACAAGGATTTGTTCGAACGAACATCCGCGAAGACTGAAATCGGTCTGCACATGTTCCCCCCGTGCGCTTAAATCGATTCCGTTCACATAACGCAGAACATCCTGAACGGATTCGACCGGCATGCGCTGGATTTCCTTAGTATCGATTACATAGACCATTCTTGTATCACCACTGAAAGAGCTGAACAGTCTGGAGGCAGTGATGGTGACCGGCTGGCTTTTGTAAACGACCTCGGTAGTTCCCAAGCTGGTTATGGTTAAAACCAAGCTAAAAATATAAATGACATCAAAACGGATATTCATTGTTTGCTCGGGGAAATGTAATGATGATTGACACCAATATTGAAGAAGAGAATCGGGCTAAACCGTTTCAAACTTAGTGATTAATTTCTTTCGTATTTCTTCAGGGTCCAACACCCAGTCCACATTACCTGTTTCAATGGCTTCCTTCGGCATACCCCAAATTGCACTCGTTTCCTGATTCTGGGCAATGGTAACAGCACCGAGGCGCTTCATGTGGGAAATGCCATCCGCACCATCTCTTCCCATACCCGTTAAAATAATCCCCATAAACTGGCTGTTGTTATCTTTATGCAAGGACTTCATGACAGAATCCACCGCCGGACAGACAAAATTCATTTTTTCACCTTCGAACAAATGAATCCTTCGGTTATCGTTCAGTTTAATCTGGAGTTCACTCGGTGCGATATATACAACTCCGTCTTTCAGCCAGTCTTCATTCTCCGCGATCTTCACATCCATTTCTGTAGACAAATCCAGACTTTCCCTGACATGTTCGTTGATAAATTTGGGCATATGCTGTACAATGATGATACAGCATTTCAACAGGGGAAACTGATTGAAAATGGTTTTTAAAATCCTTGGACCACCTGCCGAAGCGCCGATAATTACAATGTTTTTGGATGGGTCAATCGTCATTTATCAAACCGAATTATAAATAAATGAGATTAATTTGTTATTTGACCAATGAGTTCGGTAAGCCATTCCCTGATTTCATCGGGAGTTAAAATTAAATCCACATTTCCCGTGGCAATCGCCTCTTTCGGCATGCCATAGATCGCGCAGGTTTCCTCGCTCTGTGCGATGGTCACCCCTCCTATCTTTTTAAGATAGCTGATCCCTTCGGCGCCATCCTGCCCGAGTCCGGAAAGAATAATTCCGATGTGTCGAATACCAAATTCCCATTTGAGGGACTTGAGTGCCACATCTATCGAGGGACAGACAAAATGCACTTTTTTCCCCCGATACAAGCGGATTTGAAAATTATCGATCAGTTCCAGATGCATTTCACTGGGCGCAATATAAATCGTACCGTTTTTGATCTCTTCAGCGTTTTGTGCGATTTTAGTATCCATTTTTGAACAGGTGGCCAGACTCTCCCGGATCGATTCATTGAGAAACTGGGGCATATGCTGAATGATAATGATAGCGCCATTTAAAACTGGTAAATCATTTAGTATTTCTTTTAATATTCTTGGTCCTCCTCCCGAAGAACCGATAATGACAATACAAGAAGGTTTCATATCAATTCGACTTTCCACTCAATTTATTCGAGGTAGGCCAGATAATCTCCAACGATGGCCAGCAATTGATCCTTATCGAAAGGCTTTCTGATATAGTCAAGAACATACTCTTTTAATTTTTCCATTTTCACGTCAGGTTCTTCTTTGCCGGTGAGCATACAGATGATGTTCCCTTCGGCAAAACCCTCTTTGACGATTTGCTCAATCGTATCCCAACCATCCATCCCGGGCATCATAATATCCATCAAAATGAGCCCCTTGAAACCCTTGCGAAGTTCCTCAAGACATTCCATCCCGCTCTCAGCAGTGTGCACTTCTATTTTCGCACTTTCCAATATCCTCCTTACGGAATAAATGACCATTGGCTCATCATCGACAACCAGGACACGTCTCATTGTTTGTCTCCCTTTTTTGAGTTTTTGAAAAGAAAAACTTCCTTGTCTCAATATTCAATGTTCTTTGAATTATCATTTTCAGATTCTGTTAAAATGGCTACCGGGTAAGACGTTTCTTTATCTTTTTGGGACTTCTTCCAAAAATCGGATTGATCTCGATATGTCTTTCCCTGCCCTCTCCAAAACTTTCCGTACGCACGCCATCACGATCCTTCAGATAATCATGTATGACAAACCTTTCGAACGATCCCATCGGAGGTAAAACTTCGGTTTCACCCTTCATAAGAACTTCCTGCGCTTTGAGTTCGGCAAGTCGTCTGAGTTTGCCTACGGGATATACTTTCATCGTAACATTATCATTTTCCCGGTAGGTTTTGATTTTGTACTCTTGGGATTTTTCAAAATGTTCGTGAATCAGTTTTCTTTGAAAACTGTTCAAATCCTGTACGGTAACAGCCTCGATAGAATCCTGGAACGACTGTTCAATGTATCTGATGGTTTCCTGCGCTTTTGCATCGAATCGCGTCCGTTTAAAAAATTTTTTCTTTCTATCTTCCGGTTTCTTCTTTTTTTCCTGCTCCACTTTAATATCCTTTCATTTCCTGGGAAACCTGTAAATTCGATAACTGATCAATTCATTTACAGATGGTCGAATACAATTCGACATGATCAAAATATTTCATTTTCGCAATTCAGCAACCAACATGCCACAAATGATCAATCCGCCTCCCAAAAGACCGGTTCCGGATATTGTTTCTCCCAACAAAAGAACTGCAAAAACAAGGGCAAAAACCGGCTCCATGGTATAAATCACTGCGGCTGCCGTTGCGGAGGTTTTGGACTGCCAGTGAATCTGCATCCAGAAACCCAGCGACGTGGAAAGTACAGAGACACATAAAAGAGAAAAAACCATTTTGGTCGTCATACTGATCTGGTATGCTCTAAAAACAAAAACCGAGCCCGATGCCAGCATGGCCGTGACCAAAAGCATCAGAAATGCAAGTATGATTTCCTCTCCCTGCCTCACCAGAATCTCGACAAAAATAATCTGAAATGCAAAACAGACAGCACAAAGCAATGTATAAAAATCACCTTTATTGAATGTCATATCCGACGGATGCGTCAACAGGAAAATACCTGCTGTTGCCAACACCACACCCGCGATCGAAGCTTTCTTTGGCAGTTTCCTTTCGATAATCACCACCAAAATCGGAACGATAAGAACCGCCAATCCTGTAATAAATCCCGATTTCGAGGCCGTTGTGTATTTGAGTCCCAGAGTTTGGAACATCATTCCCAAAAACATGAAAAGTCCAAGCCAAAAGCCCCTTTTAACAACATCGGCATTGATTCTGGAAAATCGCGAAAAGAGAAACGGAACCAGTAGAAGACTTCCCAACCAGAAACGGATCGCCAAAAAGAGTATCGGACTGATATCGGCAAGAGCCGTCTTGACAAGCGTAAAACTGAGCCCCCAAATCACTGTCAGCAGAAAAAGCCATCCATCTGCCCTGATTGCTTCTTTAATCAATACATTATTCCGATTCTACAAGTTGCCGAGTCGTTACCCGCCGAGAGACCAACCAACCTCGATTAAAAAATGATAGTTAAATTATAATGAAATTGAACCATATTTGCAAGAATTTTGTTAATCCGACAATATTGACCTGTTCAAGTTAAACCGCTATACGAACAAAGACTTAACAGATCGGAAAAAGAATTATATCATACTGGCATTCAAAATAAACATTCAAAACAATAACAATTCGGCCCCTTTTTATGCTTGACTTTTGATAACTCAATATTTATATTTCTATTGTGTTTTTATAAAGGCAGATTTTCCATGAAAAAATATAATTTTTACTTTTTATTTAATTCCTATTATTTTTTTTATTACCGGATTCAGCGCAGTGGGAGGAATCAATAGGTAAGTTGCAACATGACCTATAGAATTCAACCCACTACGCTTGTTAGTGGGTTTTTTTATATATTCTCAATCCAAATACCGGAGGAAAAATGAACGCGGATCTTGACCGGTTACGCAAGAGAATTCAGGGTATTGACCAGCAAATTGCAAAACTGCTTCATCAGCGAATCGACACCGTGCTTCAAATAGGTCAAATCAAATCAGAACTGGGACTCCCGATCGTTGATAAAAGTCGTGAGAAACAGGTGATTACCAATGTATCGAACGATCCATACAATTCGGCCCACACAGAATCTCTCCAAAAAATTTATAAATACATCATTCGAATCTGCCGGGAAACACAGATAACCGCAATTGCAAAAATAAAAAGAGAGGCAAAGCATGATCATCGTCATGCAAAAAAATGCAACAAAAGATCAAATTAAAGACATCATTGACAAAATCAATAAAATGGGCTTTGAGATTCATCGAGACGACGGTGTAGACCATACCGTTCTTGGTGTCATTGGCGATACGAGGCGAATCGATGCCAGAATTTTCGAACTAGAATCAGGAGTTTCCGAGGTGCTGCGCGTCACCGAACCCTACAAATTGGCAAGCAGAACCTTTCATCCCAAAGATACTGTGATAAAAATAAAGGATGTAGTCATTGGCGCTGAAGAAATCATCGTTATGGCAGGACCGTGTGCCGTGGAAACTGAAAAACAGATTCACGAGATTGCCGGTATCGTTAAAAAAGCGGGCGGAAAAGTGCTTCGGGGTGGCGCGTTTAAACCGAGATCATCACCATACAGTTTTCAGGGTCTCGGTGAAAAAGGATTAAAATATCTGAAAAATGCGGCGCAAAACAATGACTTGCTGAGCATATCCGAAGTGATGGAGATCAGTGCACTAAATTTGTTTCTGAAATATATCGATATTCTCCAGATCGGTGCGAGGAATATGCAAAATTTTCCTCTCTTGAAAGAAATTGGAAAAACAAGAAAACCCGTTCTTCTAAAACGCGGCATGTCGGCAACCATCGAAGAACTGCTCATGGCAGCCGAATATATCATGTCCGGCGGGAATCATAATATTATTCTTTGCGAACGGGGTATCCGCACCTTTGAAAAATATACTCGCAATACCATGGACATTTCGGCCATCCCCGTAGTGAAAGAACACAGTCATTTGCCCATCATCGCCGATCCGAGCCACGGTACGGGGAGAAGAGACAAAGTCTCGGCAATGGCCAGAGCATCCGTTGCAGCAGGAGCAGACGGCCTCCTCATCGAGGTGCACAATCATCCGGAAAAGGCGCTCTCCGATGGCGCCCAGTCGCTTTATCCCGATCAATTTGAATCTCTGATGGAAGAACTTCAGGCCATTGCCTCGGCTATCGGGCGACACGTCGGGAATAAAAAATCGGCATAGGTAACAATAAAACATTTTGACTTTTTGATTGAAATAGCGATATTAAATCTGTACAATGGCTCCATTTAAAAACATCACGATTGTCGGTGTCGGTCTGATCGGCGGATCACTCGGTCTGGCATTGAAGCGAAAATTTCCTGAGTTGCAAATCACCGGCGTATCGAGTGAAAAGACGCTCGAAGGTGCGCTCAACGCCGGTGCCATTGATCGAGGCGTATCGAAACCGGATCTCGCAAAAGGGGTTTCGGAAGCCGATCTGGTTTTTCTCTGCAATCCCATTGCACAAATTCTAAAACTGCTTCCTGAGGTTGCCCAATCGATCAAAGAAAAAACGCTGGTCACCGATGTCGGGAGCACGAAACTGAGAATAGCGGAAACGGCTTCCCGACACTTCACCGGGAAAAAATATTTCCTGGGCGGGCATCCCATGACCGGAAGTGAAGGCCGCGGTATCGAAAACGCGGACACTCTTCTCTTTGAAAACAGCGTTTATGTCTTGACCCCACAGCAAGACATTCCTGCTTCCATCACCCGGAATTTCGGGAACCTGCTGGAATCGATTGGCGCCAAAGTCCTGTTTATCGATCCGGCCACACACGATAAAGTCGCAGCCGGAATCAGCCATCTTCCCCAGATGCTCGCGGTGAGCCTGGTAAATTTGATTTCGAAATATGATCGGGATTCCCATCTCTTTTTAAAATTAGCCGCTGGGGGATTCCGAGATATGACGCGCATCGCTTCGTGCCCGTACGAAATCTGGAAAGATATTCTGGACACCAACCACGAAAAGCTGTCCGAATTTATCGATGAATTCATTGCGGTTTTGCGAAACAACCAGAAACATCTCACGGATGAAATCCTGTCCGAAGCATTTCGGGAAGCCGCGCGACACCGGTTGTCCATTCCCAGGGACACCAAAGGGTTTCTCCGTCCCCATTACGATCTGTCGATACGCGTGGAGGATAAACCTGGCGTCATTGCGGAAATAGCGACGGCACTGGCCGCAGACCAAATTAATATCAAAGATATCGAAGTTCTGAAAGTCAGGGAAGGCGATTCCGGAACGATTCGCATCTCCCTGGAAACACCTGAGGCCAGAGAACAGGCCCGGACCATTCTGAAAAAAATCGGCTATTCCTCTTCATTTCGAAATTGAGATCTCTATGAATCAAACGATCCCAAAAGCCAATTCATTCAGAGGCACAGTCTCTGTACCCGGGGACAAGTCCATTTCTCACCGTGCCCTATTGCTGGGAGCACTCGCCAAGGGAACGACACGGATCACCGGACTTTCTCACGGACAAGATGTCATGAGCACACTCGCCTGTCTGCGGAAGATGGGAATCCGAATCGACCAGAGCAACGGTGTAACGGTAGTGCATGGGAAAGGGCTGTCCGGCCTTTCCCGATCTGAGACGGCATTGGATGCCGGCAACTCGGGAACAACCATACGCCTCTTGTCAGGCATACTGGCTGCCCAGCCTTTTCGTTCCGTGATCAAAGGAGACGCTTCCCTGTCTAAACGTCCGATGAACCGGATCATTCAACCCCTCTCGCTGATGGGAGCCGACATCCATGCCAATGAAGGCGGGTTTCCCCCGCTGCAAATTCAGGGGACCACTTTGCGACCCATCGATTATGTTTCTCCGGTAGCTAGTGCGCAAATCAAGTCTTGTATCCTTTTAGCAGGTCTTTTTATAAATGGAACAACCTCAGTAACCGAACCGCAGCAGTCGCGCGACCACACGGAACGCATGTTCCCCTGCTTCGAAATCCCTGTCGAAAAAGAAGGCCTGACAGTCCGCGTCAACGGTCCTGCGAAATTACGAGCCGCGTCCATTGACATTCCCGGGGATATTTCCTCCGCAGCCTTTTATATGATCGCCGCGATGTTGATTCAGAATTCGAATCTAACAATAAGAAACATCGGGATCAATCCAACCCGAACCGGCCTGATCCACGTGCTGGAACAAATGGGTGCCCGCATCCGGAAAACCAATGTGTCGGATGCAAACGGCGAACCCAGAGCAGATCTGATCGTCACGCATAACCAGCTTCACGGAACGAACATCGGAAGCAAACACGTGCCGTTGTTGATCGATGAAATTCCCATCCTCGCCATCGCTGCAACCCAGGCCGAAGGAAGGACGACGATCCGGGACGCGAAGGAGTTGCGGGTCAAAGAGAGCGACCGCATCGATGCCATCGAAAAAAATCTGAAATCCATGGGAGTCGAAATCGAAACGTTCGAAGATGGATTTTCCATCACCGGACCGCAATCTTTAAAAGGAGCCCACATCGAAAGTTTCGGCGACCACCGGATTGCCATGGCCTTTTCGATTGCCGGATTGCTGGCCGATGGCAAAACCGTGATTCAAAACAGCGAATGTGCCCAAATCTCCTATCCTGCATTTTTTGAAACATTGAAGCAGCTGTCGAATGGATAAATGCAATCAAAACACATACTGCGTCATCGGGGATCCGATTGCACATTCTCTCTCTCCGGAAATACATTCGTTTGTATTTCAGAAATTGGATGTCGGAAGCCATTACGAAAAAGTCCGGGTGCAGCCAAAAAATCTCGAAGCCTTTGTCAAAGAATCGAGGGAAACGGGCAGGCCGGGGTTCAATGTGACGATACCGCACAAGGAATCCGTCATGACCTGTCTGGACGAAATCGACGAACTGGCATCCAATGTGGGCGCGGTCAACACGGTGGCAAACTGGAACGGCAAACTGATCGGATACAACACGGACGTCCGTGGATGCCGCACGGCCTTGGAGCGGGCCGGGTGGAAAACCGGAGAAAAAGTTGTGTTACTGGGAGCCGGCGGAGCCGCCCGGGCCGTGATTACCGGATTGAATCTCATGAATGTTTCCCAGGTTTTCTTGTTCGATATCGTGCCGGAGCGTTGCGAAAAACTCAAAGCGGATTTCCAAAAATTCAACGCCGCTGAAATTATCACGGAACCTTTGAATGATACCAATCTTCAAGAAGAATTGACTGACGCCAATCTCCTGATCAACGCCACGCCGGTAGGCATGTGGCCGAATACAAAACAAACACCCCTACCTGATTCCTCTTGGCTTACACCGGGTACGGCGGTTTTCGATCTCGTTCCGAAGCCGATCCGGACAAAACTTTTAAAGGACGCCGAATCCAGAAACATCAAAACGATTCCGGGAATCAGCATGCTCATTGCCCAGGCGCTGGCTGCGGATGAGATCTGGCTGAAAAAAAAAATATCAGATGATCTTTTCGATCCGCTTTTAAAACATATTTATCAAATGATGGACAAATTATGACACAACTTCGTTTCAGTACCGCCGGTGAATCCCACGGCAAAGCCCTTATCGGGATTATCGAAGGCATGCCCTCGAATTTGAAAATCGATCAGGCATTTATCGATAACGAGATGAAAAGGAGACAGCAAGGCTACGGCCGCGGGGATCGCATGAAAATCGAGTCGGACCATGTTGAAATCCTTTCGGGACTGCGCTTCGGCCGCACACTCGGCACCCCGATCGGTCTGATCATCGAAAATCAGGACTGGCCGAACTGGCAGGAACGGATGGCGATCTGGGAAGGAAAGGAAAAACAGCCTTTAACCATTCCCCGTCCCGGACATGCCGATTTTGCCGGAGCTGTAAAATACGATCACCAAGATTTGCGGAACGTGCTGGAACGGGCCAGCGCCAGAGAAACGGCCGTGCGGGTAGCCATGGGTGCTATCGTTAAGCAATTACTGAACGAATTCGGTATCCAAATTGGCAGTCACGTGATTCGAATCTACAAAGTTTGTTCTCCAACGACATTACGCACCTTGTCCGAAAAAAACGGCAGGGATACGGGAGCAGCAATCAAAAACATCCTTGATCAAGCGGAACATTCCGATGTACGGTGCGCAGATTCCGAAACGGAAAAGAAAATGAAAGAGGTCATCGATCAGGCCAAAACCGACGGAAATTCCCTGGGGGGTACATTTGAATGTATCGCTCTCAACATCCCTGTGGGTCTCGGCAGCCATGTCACCTGGAATGACCGGCTGGATACTCAGATTGCGGCCGATATGATGAGTATCCCGGCGATGAAAGCAGTGGAGATCGGACTCGGTACTGAAAATGGAGAACGGCTGGGTTCGGAAGTTCACGATCCGTTCGAAATCGGCAAATCGGGAAAAATCGTACGGCCGAGTAATCGCGCCGGCGGCATCGAAGGCGGTATTAGTAACGGAGAACCCGTCATTGTCAGGGTAACCATGAAACCGATCCCGACATTGACGCAACCGCTTCCTTCTGTAGATTTAAAAACAAAAAAAACAGTTATGGCACACAAAGAAAGATCCGATGTCTGCGCCGTACCGGCTGCCAGTATTGTGGGAGAAGCAATGCTGGCTATTATACTGGGAAAAGCCCTCTGCGAAAAATTCGGCGGGGACTCCATCGAACAGATGAGGAGACATTTCAATGCGGACCAATCCGTCTGAAAAACAGAATGTTTACCTCATGGGATTCATGGGGTGCGGTAAAAGCAAGGTCGGAAGAATATTGGCCCAAAAGCTCGGCTGGCCGTTTCTGGATACGGACGACTGTATTGGCAAAGATGCGGGAATGACCATTCCCAAAATTTTCGAACAAATGGGCGAACCCCGTTTCCGGGAGCTGGAAAGAAAATGCATCAAAGAAATTTCACAACTGAACAACCACGTTATCTCTCTTGGCGGTGGCGCAATCATCGACCCGGAAAACTGGGAACGTATTTCACACTCCGGAACCACCATCTCCCTCTCCTACCCTCCCAAAATCCTGGCCGCCCGTCTTGCTAAAAAATCGGATCGTCCCCTCTTGAACAAAACAGAAGGTGACGAACGACTGATCAAGATCATCGAGCTGCTGGAGAAACGCGAATCCTACTATCGCAGAGCCGATCTGATTCTCCATTTAAATAAGGAAGTCCCCGCGGATCGGGTCGCAGAAACCCTGATCGGATACGTGAAAGGATCGATATGCGGGAAGTAAAAATCGACCTGGGCCCGCAGAGCTATTCAATCCGGATCGAACCCGATTCAATATCGGATATCGGCGAGTATCTCGGCAAATACAACCGTGGAATCCAAATCGGAATGATTTCGGATCAAACCGTTTCAAAACTCTATGCAGATTCAGTCACGGATTCCCTGAAAAAGGTGGGCTTTGATCCTTTTCTCTTTATTGTCCCCAACGGCGAGCCCTCCAAATCCTTAAAGCAGACCGAAAAACTATACACAAAATTACTCGAATGCAATTTCCGCAGGGACAGTCTGATTCTTGCCCTGGGCGGCGGCGTGATCGGTGATTTGGCCGGATTTGTTGCCGCTACTTTCATGCGGGGCATACCGTTCGTCCAGATTCCGACAACGCTGTTGGCTCAGGTGGACAGCAGCGTTGGCGGCAAGGTGGGCATCAACCATCCTCTGGGAAAAAATCTGATCGGAAGTTTCTACCAGCCGAAATTTGTGCTCATCGACCCGAATGTTTTACGGACACTGGACAAACGAGAAATCTGGGCCGGTCTGGGCGAAGTGATTAAATACGGTCTGATATGGGACAAAACCCTTTTCGATTTGATTGAAAATCATTTGCCGGATATTGCCGATTTGAAAGATTCAGAACTTGTGTCGAAAACAGTTGAAATCTGCTGCCGGATCAAGGCCAAAGTAGTGGAACGAGACGAAAAAGAAAAGAGTTTGAGACGCATTCTCAATTTCGGTCACACGTTGGGTCATGCACTGGAAGCGGTGACCGATTATGGTTACTTCAAACACGGTGAGGCTGTTGTCTACGGAATGCGCTGGACGGCCTGGGTTTCATGGCAGAAAAAAGTGCTTCGGGAATCCGAATACCAGCGTATTGAACGGTTGCTCAAACGATTCGCGGTACCGAAACTGCCTCAGAATATCACCGCTAAAAATTTGAGTGACAAAATCAAAATCGACAAGAAACAATCCGTCAAAGGACTCCATCTTGTCCTGTTGGAAAAAATCGGAAAAGTCAAAATGGAACAAAGCGAAGAACTCACCCCCTATATCGAAGGATGGCTGAATGATGTCGGATCAACATAAAATGAAAAACATTCTTGTGATACACGGACCCAATCTCAATCTCCTCGGTGAAAGAGAACCCGAAGTGTATGGAGCACAAACATTGAGGGACGTCAATCGGGAAATTACGAATCATGCTTTTTTGAAGAACTTGAACGTCCGGTTCTATCAGTCCAATCACGAGGGAAAAATCATCGACTGCATTCACAAGAATCGGCGCTGGGCCGATGGTCTGGTCATCAATCCCGGCGCGTTCACTCATTACAGCTATGCACTGCGGGATGCGATTTCTGCAATTGGGAGACCAGCCGTGGAAGTCCATCTTTCGGACATTCACAAACGGGAAGCATTCCGTAAGATTTCAGTCATCAAACCGGTCTGTATTAAACAAATCTCCGGTAAAGGAATTCAAAGCTACATCGAAGGCATTGAAACACTGCTCAACCAAAATAAAATAGGATGCGCATAGCGCATCCTACAAATACCTTTTTCTGATCCTAAAGAAAATTTTTATTATTCTTCTTTCATCTTCACCTCGGTGGAGAGATGCCGGAACCAGGTAAAATAGAGACCGAGGGATAGAATGATAAATACAATCAAAAGCCGTCCGAACCAGTCCCACCTCTGCATAACGATCATCATGAATGTCAGAAACATGACCACCTGCCAAGGCACGGCCATAAAAATCGAAACGATGTCCCTTCTATTCTCTCGATTCACCTTTTCCATAACATGAGAAGAGATGGCCTTGCGTACTGGATTCCAGAATCCAAATGGACGCGTCGTTTCATAAAACTCGCTCAAAACGGATGCACTCGTGGGCCTGGTTGCGTAGGTTGCCGCAATCATGGCTACGAAAGAGACCGAACTGGCAAAACTGAAGGCCACATATTCCGGCACATGGGGAAACAAAAGCCGCTGAACCACTGCGGCCGTCATCCCCGCAGCCGTACCCACGGCAAATCCCCACCCGTTCAATCGCCACCAGTACCATCGTACTAGAGTCGGAATAATCATTCCCGCTCCGATGCTCATGGTAATCCAGCCCCAGATCTCGTTGATATTTCGAATTGTAAGACTGAATAGCAGGCCGAAAATCACAATAATGATCGACGACCACCGGCTATGGAGCATGAGCTGTTTTTCAGTGGCTTTGGGATTAATGTAGGCCTGATAAATATCTTTCACCCAGTAAGAAGCACCTGCATTTACCGTCGAATCGAACGTGGACATGGCCGCTGCCATGAGACCGGCCACCATGAGTCCTTTGATGCCCACGGGCACCAGTTCGTTCACCACCACGGGCAACACTTTTTCGGGATCGGAAATCACACCGTGACTGGTCCCATACGAAACTCCCATAATCGCAATAGCGGCGATGAATGGCCACCGGAAAGCCAAAAGAAACGTCCAGAAAAGTGAAAGTAGACCGGATTCCCTGTCGCTTTTTGAAGCAAAGTAACGCTGAATCATGTAACCCGAAGTACCTCCGCTCCCCTCGATGGTAACCTTGATGAGATAAAATAGAATGGCAATACCAAAAAGATTGTAAACGGAATAAAGAGATCCTTCCGGAAAATGAAGTTTCCAGGAAGGAAGCACATGGGTCCAGGCTTGTCGCGTGGTTTCAATGGCTTGAAAGGTTCCATCCCGCATGGGTACGGATATGGAAAAAACATCGGGAATGTGGAATTTTGTCACGGCCAGCACACAGACATAGAAAATAGTCCCGAAGATCAGCGTCCCCTGAATGACATCGGTCCAGACCACACCATACAGCCCACTGGCCACTGTATAGAGCATGGCCAGAGTGATCATGATCGTGGCGGCCACAAACTCGGCGGAGAACCCGAACAGGGGCGGTATGCCGAGGAATGCGGCGATAAATTTACCGGAACCGATAGCAAAGTAAGTGATCATGGCAATGGTTACCATAATGATGGACGCGGCAGCCATCAATCGGGCTACATCACCGTCACGCTCCTTTCCAAAACGGAATCTCATCCATTCGGCCATGGTCATGACATGTGCCCGCCGGTTCCACTTGCCCATGAAAATCATAAGAAATGCCATAATCAAGGTCACGCCGCCGCGAATCTCGATAAAAAGCCCGGCCGCGCCCAGTGCGAAGATCCAGGCCGTATTGATCATGGTACCGCTGACATCCATATTGGAAGCCATACCCGACGCCCCCAGAGCCCACCAGGGTAGTCCCCGGTTGCCCAAAAAATAGGAATCAATGCCGGCTGAGGCACGCCTCTGAAGCAACAATCCCACAGTCACGATAATTGTAAGATAGGCAACAACAATCGCATAATCCAGAACAGTCATCTCCACTCCTTTTGATTACAGTGAATATTCTATTTCAGAAAAACCATCTTCCGATTGTGCACGATATCATTGGATTTCAATTGATAAAAATACAAACCGGTCGAAACGGATCGGCCCCGCTCATCCCTGCCATCCCATGCGATCCGATGTTCCCCTGCATTTTGTTTCTGATCAACGAGCGTGCAGATTTCTTCTCCAAGAATATTAAACACTTTTATTGTTACAGATTGATATCCGGAACCACCCACGCAATACGAAATGACCGTAGTTGTATTGAACGGATTAGGAAAGTTCTGAAAGAGTTCATACGTAAACGGGGATTCATGATCAGGTGCCTGCTGAATGCCGGTGGGTAAATGAATGATAGAATCCGCCAAAATCAGCACGGCGGAACCCCAAGCCGAAAGGGACATCTCAAAACCGGAAATGGCCGTGCGACTGGTTTCGAAAGCGGTATCGTTCAGCACATCGTTTAAATAGTATGCTTTCCCGGACAGCAAGGAATCCGTACTCAACACAAAGGAAGCTGGATCGATATTCAATTGAACTTCGATCGGACTGCTTGAAAAATTGAGAGCGACAATCCCGTTTTGATCAAAATAAGGTCGTAAAAAGGAATACACACGGGATTGATTCGCTGTAATCCGATTGATTTCGGAAGACCGGAAGGTTCGAAACGTATTTCGGATCCGGCAAAGCCGTCTATACAATTGTAAAAATTCCGGGCCCAATGTTCGATTCCATTCGATCGGACCTCTTCGGCTCGTCTCCCCCACTTCCTGACCCGCATAAATCAGGGGAATCCCCGGAACCGTCAGCAGTAAAACCGCGCCCGCTTTGGCTTTCTCTCTGGGATAAAGAGCAGTAATCCGACTCTCGTCGTGGTTCTCAAGAAATCGGAAATAGTGTGCGTTCGGACCGGTATAATGATTATATTCCGAGCTCGGACTGTAATTGCGGACCCGGCTGTCGAGTTCGCCAACGCCTCCGCCACTCAGTACCGACTTGATCTGTCCGTATAAATTCCAGTCGTACGCCGCATCCGACGCCCCGTCATGATCGGCATAATTGTTTTCGCTTCCCGTACCCGTACCGTCCGTCTCTCCCAAAATGAAAATATCCGGCCGGACCCGCTTGATCTCTTCACGAAACGGATGCCACCAAGCGGCTTTTCCGTACCGGTTGTTCGGCCCCCAGTATACATCCATCCGGTAGCCGTCGATTCCCTTTTCAAGCACCCACCATTTGTACATCTCCATCATGTAATCGAACGTTTCGATAGCGTTGTAATTCAAATTGGCCAGTGCCCAGTTGCTGTAATAGGCGTACCAATCATAGTTCCCGATCCGCTTGACGGATTGACCCAAACCCCGATTGTCACCTAAAATTCTTGTTTCGATCATGGAACGATTGTTGGAATGATCCTGATAGAGTTTGATATCCTGAAGCCATGGATGGTTTTCTGAAACATGATTGGGTGTGGAATCTAAAATCACCCGGAGCCCGAGCTGGTGTGCTTCATCTATAAAATCTTCAAAATCGGACATCGTGCCTAATTGCGGATGAACCTGATAGAAATCCGTAATATTGTATCCCGCATTCCCTTCGTTGATGGTTTCGTTGTTCGGATAGATGGGCATTAACCAGATGATAGTTGCACCGAGAGAGCGTATTTCGGAAAGTCTCCCTTTGGCCGCCTGAAATGTACCTTCGGTCGTAAATGCCGGAAGGTAGATCTCGTAAACAATCCCATTTCGAACCCATTCAGGATTGCTGCGGATCGTGGGAATCGTAACCGTTCCGATTGAATCCGCGACAAACACACCGCGGGCAATCCCCCGATTGCTGTCCGGATCGAACACTTCGAGATCGAAATAATATTCCCCTGCAATATTCGGAACAGATAACTGAAGCTCCAGCGCATCCGAATCAATGAACAGAGGTTCGGGATTGGTCAGATCGTCCGATGTCCAGTGCGCGGTGACCGTATCACTGTCGGGGTCATTCGCAGTGAAAGAAAGAACGATTTCATCATTGTTTTGTTCGATTTGGATTTCAGGTTTCGGGACATGATCAACGAAATAAACAATCGCAATCGTATCGGAGACTTCTCTCTGACTGAACGCATCCGTGACAGAAGCGTAAAATCGATTATTCCCTTCGATCAAATCGACTGATTCAGAAAACAAGCCACCCGTGACGGCCACAGTTGTGGAATCATCGTTATGATACAGGATCGCTTCATGAATCGTTGTGTCCTCCACAACCCCTTGAATCATTTTGGATGATCTCAGGCAGTGGCCGTTGGATTGGGTTAATAATTGAACGAATCCGGCCTGAACGATGAATGTCGTACTGTCACTACTTTGACTATCTTCAGAATTCCGCGCAATGAGGTTGAGTGTGTGCGTTCCATTACTGATCGGATCGGGCAATATGAATGAAAATGCGTGATTTTCAGAATCGTATCCCGATCCGATATGCTGATAAACCGTCTCATCAAAAATAATCTGAATGCTTCCCGTATCGATTGTCGTACCCACTGATGGAAAAATAAAAGCGGATATTTCCGGAAATCGGGTTTGCACCAGACCGGAAACCGAATTGGGCATCAGGTAATGAATCGTGGGATCGTTGATAAAAAGATATGAATTATTGTTGTCCAGAGGATTTTGTCTGGGATTGAGTAGATCCGGAAGCCAGCCGCTTGAATTTCCATTGAGATTGAATTTATACTGATAGGCACCTGGGATGCTCTTCCCCGGATCCGGTAAAGGACTCGGTCCGCCGACTCTAAGACGAACCGTCTTCTCCCATCGATCCTGAATCGGATCATAAGTCATCGCCGAAACAGGCGATCCAATAACCCAGCCGTTAAACTCCCCAGGCAGATAAACAGACGCTGGATTTCCAGAAGGTCGATAGACAAACGTGACATCAATACTGTCCGATTGCCCGAAACAAACACGGGCAGACAGGACAAACCAAAAAAACACATTTCGGAAAATATAAGAATCCAGAATTTTTATCATCTTATCATCTTCCCAATACAATCCTAACTGAGTATTTTAAAAGATAAAAGGGAAGGGAAAGAGCAGATCTGCTTTCTACCTTCCCCGGGAGAGGATAAAAATAGCATCGTTGTGAAATGGATTACTTCAGCAACATCATCTTGTACGTCTTTACAAAATTATCGGCTTCGATTCTGTAGAAATAAAGCCCTGAACCGACTGAACGGCCAAGGTTGTCTCTGCCGTCCCACACTACTTCGTATTGACCTGCTGGCTGTTTCGTATTCACAAGACTAATCACTTTTTCGCCCAAGACATTATAGACACTGAGATTGACCTTGACTGATTTGAGAAGCCGATACTGAATCTTTGTCGTAGGATTAAAGGGATTCGGATAATTCTGTTCCAGAATAAACCTGTCCGGTAAATAGCGATCACTCGCTTCGACATCCGTTTTCTGTCGATTAATGTAATCCCATTCCGAGTAAAATACCGGATCGATGCTTCCAAACTGGGCAGCAATGGTGGACGCGGGTTGGGAAT
>CAZIAH010000074.1:0-20721 GCA_964537715.1 uncultured bacterium
ACGGCCGTTCCCGTTTTTTATGGGAATGGGAAGGAATTGCTGTTTGATCCCGACTATTCAATTAATATTTTCTATTATACAGAGTCGGGAGAGTTCAATTCCTTCAGTGAACGAACCTCCATTTTCAGGAGATTTTTTGTCAGCCGCATGTTTTTTGCGCCACTTTTTTCTAAAAAAAGTGGCATGTCAATTCTAAAATTACAGAAAAAACTTTTTGTCATACCTCACTGGTTTCAAATGTTTAAAAGACTTTTTGATTTTCTATAAATTGTTATCAGAAATCCAACTCGAATCCAGCATAATCAATATTTGTGCACTGATTACCCTATTCCTCCAACTCCAACTGAAACCCTTGCCCTTCTTTCTTGACCAGCTTCTGTAATTTGGATTCCGCTTCGTTCAATTTCTTAGAGCAGTACTCAGCCAACTCCATTCCTTTTTCAAAAGCCTTCATCGATTCATCCAGTGAGATTTCCCCGCGTTCCAGCTTTTCAGCAATAGCTTCTAATTCTTTGAAAGCTTCCTCAAAAGTGGGTGACTTTTTATCCGTTGAAGCGGTCATTGCAAGAACCCTCCTCCTCAATTTCTTCAACCTCTCCGAGAACCGATCCCTGCGCAAAACGGATGCGGATGGCTTCTTTCTCCTGAACGTCCATGGAACGTTTCACGACGGTTCCATCTCTCAAACGGCTCGTGATGCTGTATCCCCTTTCCATGACCGATTGGGGATCGAGCGCCTTGAGTCTTCCCGTCAGTTGATCGATCTCTGCCTGGATGCCACCGAGGCGATGCAGTTGTCCGGTTTCCAGTTTTCGGAGGGTGTCATCGAGCCTCATTTGAAACTCCCGAATCCGGTCCGCCGGCCAGCGGAATCCGTAACTTTTTTCGATCATGAGAATGCGATCCCGGTAAAATTGAATCCGGTCCTGAATGGAACGTTTGATACTGGTGATGGAATGATCGATGGTCTGCAGCAATTCATCACGATTTTTGACCACCAGTTCAGCCGCCGCAGAAGGTGTCGGTGCGCGGACATCCGCCGCAAAATCACTCAGGGAAAAATCGATCTCGTGACCGACCGCGGAAACTATGGGGATTTCGGATTCAAACACTGCACGGACCACGATCTCTTCGTTGAATGCCCAGAGATCCTCCAGCGATCCACCGCCGCGTCCGACAATCAAAACATCGATTTCTCCGTATTCATTCAACTCCCGGATGGCATCCGCAATTTCCCGGGCGGCTCCTTCTCCCTGAACACGAACCGGCCGGAGAATGATTCTCACCGAGGGAAATCGGCGCTGGATCACGCTGACAATATCCCGAATCGCCGCGCCGGTTGGTGATGTGACCACGCCGATCCGTTCGGGAAAAGCGGGCAAGGTTTTTTTATGTCCCGGATCAAAAAGACCCTCTTCCTCGAGACGGCGCTTCAATATTTCGAAAGCCATCTGAAGTTCACCCACCCCGGCCGGCTGCAGTCGGACTACATCCACCTGATAACGTCCCTGGCGTTCATACACGGTCAGACTTCCGAACACCAGAACTTTGAGGCCATCCACGGGCTCAAAAATCAGATTCTGGCTTCTGCCGCGCCACATCACGCAGCTAATCTGGGCTTCCGAATCCTTCAGTGAAAAATAACTATGCCCCGAGGAATGCTTTTTAAAATTGGAAATTTCACCCTCGATCCAGAGCGAGGGAAATCCTTCCTCAAGTGTCATCTTGATTTCACGAGTAACTTCCGAAACGGAATAAACCCTCCTTTCGGAGGGTTTCGATTCATTCAATAAAGGATCTTTATGAATAAATGCTCTCATTTTTTTATTTCAATTTTTTCTTGTGCCTGTTTTTGCGAAGCCTTTTCTTCCGTTTATGGGTCGCGATCTTATGGCGTTTTCGTTTCTTACCGCTGGGCAAACACCATCCCTCCTTTCCTACTCATCTATGATCAGGTTATCCAATTCAGAAAGAATATCCGTCTGCTTCTCCGTATCGGTTTTCGATACGAATTTTCCGCTTTCCTTCATTCCATTCAAAACATACGCTTTCAATTGAGGAGAAGGCTTAAAATCCGGAACGATGCGGTGCGGAATGTGCATCATCTTTCCGGTTCTGGGATTGGCCACATGTTTTTCCTGACGCTCTCTCAGACAGAATGTACCGAATCCTCTGAGTTCGACATGTTCTCCGCTTTGCAGCGCATAACTGACTGTGGCCAAAAAACCATCAACAACGGCTCCGGATTCTATCTTCGTCAAACCTGTTCCTTTGGATATAATATCGACAATTTCAGCTTTCGTCATTTCATACCCCCGAGACTCAAAACATGGCAACCAATATTACAATATATAATTCAATGTAATACCACTCAATCCTTTTACGACAGCTTCCGCTCTCTGAAAAATCAAATCGAAGAGGGTGATCCTGCGTTGCTGTATTTTTACGATATCCGGCTTTCCGCTGATGCCACCCAATTCCGCAGCGAGTGAGATCGCTGTTTCGTAATCGCCGATCAGATCGACCAGTCCGAGTTTCAATGCCTGCTGGCCCGTGAATACACGGCCGTCCGCCAATTGAAGAACCACCTTCTTCGAAAGCCCTCTCTCTTCAGATACGACAGTAACAAACTGGTCATAGGCATCGTCCACCCAGGATTGAAGACGGGCCTTCTCCTCCCGAGTCATGTCATGAAACGGTGAACCAATGTCTTTGTACCGACCACTTTTAACGACTTCGTACTGAACGCCGATTTTGCCAAGCAATTCCCTGATATTCGGAAATTCCGCGATCACGCCGATACTGCCCGTGGTGGTTCCTGGATTGGCCATGATCGTATCCGCACCGCAGGCCACATAATACCCGCCAGATGCGGCCACACTGCCCATCGAAGCGACAATCGGTTTGCCGCTTTCTCTGGCCCGCTTGACCGCTTCGTAAATTTCCTGGGAAGCAGCTACACCGCCGCCCGGACTATCTATCCTGAATACAATGGCTTTGATCGATTTCTGCTCTCCGAAATGCTTGAACTGACCGACGATTTTCCTGGAATCATAAATCGGGCCTAACAGTTCGATCACAGCAATTTTTTTCCCACCTGTGGAGAAACCAACGCGGTTGCTCTCCCCTTTAAAGGAAATATAAATCAACAGAAGAACAATGAGAAGAATAGAACCGGCCACAATACTCAACCCTATGATCCATTCTTTTCTTTTTGTCACTTCGCACCTCACACAAAATATTCATTATATCCAAGGTTTTATTATAACTAAAATTGGGTAAAAAGTCAACCTAAAACATGACAGAATAAAAAGCCTGTTTGCTGTGAAACAAACAGGTTTCTTCTCGTATCCAAACTCTGTTTGGATGCGATTCAATTTGGGTTTCTAAACAGAGTTTAGAAACCAGGTGTAAAATGCGCTTTTTATAAAATAGACCTCTCATTTTCGAGAAGCCTATATATTAATGATAGCTATCCTGCACAATCGGAGTTATAACAATTCTCAGTCTATTGTCTTTGCCAGGCATACTATTTATTTCCCCGGGATTTTACTGCTTCAAAACTTTTATTCTTAATAATTTCTCGACTTGATATCCAGATTCTTTTTTAATTTTATCGAGTTGCCGGATTATTTCAAAAATCGCAGTTATTTTATTTTTCTGTGAACGAGGGTATTTTGTTTTAATCATAATCACTGCTTCTAAAAACAGCCATCCCAGCAATTGTTCAAAAGCTTCCTTATTGAACCATAATATTTCCTGATATCGATTCACTTGCAGAAATTGTCGAATTTCTTCATCTTTTAATAATGACTCAATAATATGATAGACTTTTTCTTCATTTTTCAGATTTTCGATTTCAAACCAACTCTGATGACTTGTGAGTAATTTTATTATTCGAATAATCTGCCAGGCATCCGATTCATTTATTTCAATGTCTTGAAGTGTCGCTGCAATCACTTTACCGAAAAGCCATTCATCGATCCAGCTTCTACTTTGATCTTCAAATCCTTCTTCACTGATTATTTTACCCAGGTTGTGCACACTCCACCAGCCCAGTAAACATGGCCAGAGATTAACAAATCCGGATAAATTTCGAATTAAATATTTTATTGCAGATTGATATTTCGGTTCGTTCGTTTTTATGGAAATTTTCAGCTGTGGTATTTTCATGATGGTTTCTAATTCGCGGCTCATTTCCTTGGCCAAAATTTCCTCATCTCGAATTGCACTTGTGAATGTTTTTATTTCACGTAATAAATGGATTACATTTTGTTCAATTTGATTCAGTATTTGTTTATTTCTGTGCGCGTCGTATTTTTTAGTTTGGGATTCAGCGAATTGCTTCAGCGTATCGGCATTTATTATTTCTTTAAAAGGAAAATGAATCGGCCGTAAAAAGGTCTCTTTAAGTGCTTCATCGACATTGGGTACACCGCGACCATTGAGATAGGCAGTAAGGTTGGCATAATGATGCCATATATTGTCCTGCACTTCTCTGAAATCAAGAAAAACATGATATTTGTAGGCACCTAATTCAACATATAATCCATTTTCAAATAGTTCTTTACTATTTCGTATGTACTCCAGACCTGTGATATGATCCCGAAAAATGCAAAAATAATCGTCTCTGTTTTGCAAGTGAAGTCCCTCTCCTAAATTTTTCTGAACCAAATTACGATCATTTTCACTTTTCTTTTCCAAATATGCTGCTGATGTACGCACCCAACCGGCAACATGACTATATTTATTATGATACACAACCAATGCCCGATCGTTACCAGCGCTATTGGAATAAGCAAATACATCTTCATTGACGTATCCAGCTGTCGTATAAAAATCATATAACAAGAAATTATGAACATGCGCAAACAAGTATCGTCGTCGTATCAGCGGAAAAACTTCTCGTTCGTGACGTTGAATTAAATATTCATCAGGCTGCTCATCCCAATAAGCTCGTCGATATTCCATCCCATATTTTTCGGTAAATCCTTCGATTTGCCCATGACCAAACATGGGTAAGCCCGGCATGGTCACCATCATTATACAGACGCCCATATATTTATCGGCCTTGCCAAATTGGGCAATGGCAGTATCTTCATCAGGATTATTCATGAAATTGACAAACCGTTTTAGAATTTCGGGATCAAATTCCAATACATTTTTAATCGTGGATCGATATTTTGCATTGTCTTCGGTTTTAAGCATGTTCATAAAGGAGCTATTATAAACCCGGTGCATACCTAATGTACGCACAAAATAGCCTTCCATTAACCAAAATGCTTCTGCAAGGAGCAATGTATCTGAAGCTTCCTGGGCGAGACGATCAACGACTTCGCGCCAAAATTCTTGCGGCATGGCTTTATCAAATTCTTGTTTTGTTATTCCATGTTCAGCCCGACTCGGAATATCACCGCCCGTACCAAGTTGAGGAAACCACAATCGCTGAAAATGTCTTTTTGTTAAAGTCATTGCAGCATCGAAACGAATAATGGGGAAATTTCGGGCCACATGAAGAATGGTTTGGATGACAGCTTCACGTACTTCAGGATTGAGATAATCTAATTGAGCAGTATCGTTCCAGGGCATACTCGTACCATCATTACCATGATATATGTATTTTTCGCTGCCTGTCCAGTAATCCACACGCTTAAATACAACGGCTGCATCGTTTCGAGAATAATAATGATCTTCAATAAAAATCCCCACGCGTTGATCCCATGATAAATCCAAACCACTGAATGAATATGCAGGATAAGGACTATAATCTAAAGATATAAACCAATCGGGGTGTTCGATGACCCACCGACCGTCGATACCCACATGGTTTGGAACCATATCTCCTGCCATTCGAATTCCCCGTTGCCAACATCGTGTCTTTAAACTTTGAAAAGCATGATCTCCTCCCAAGTCATTAGCGATTTGATAATCGTATAGTGCATACGCTGAAGCTTCTGCTTCTGGATTACCGCAATTCCGTTTTATTGTTTGAGACGCCTTACTACGCTCCCATAAACCGATCAACCATAAACCCGTGAATCCCCATCGTGCAAGTGTATCCAGCTCTTCGTCAGGAATTTGATCAAGTCGTTTAATGGAACGTTGGTATTTTTTAGAAAGTTGATCCAACCATACATAAATGGTTTTAGCAATTAATACGACTCGCGGCATCCAATCACGATCAAGGCTATAGCGTTCATATTCATAGTCTGTACCTGCAAATTCCAAAGGCGACATCGGTCCGACACCTAAAGAGCGCAGTTTTTCTTCTTCTCGAATCAGATCTAATCCGCTGAGTAAACGATAAAGGTATTTGCCTAAGAGATACCCCCATTTTTCTCGAATATATTCGAGTTGTCCGAAAAGGGAATTGGGTACGGCAATGGCTGGACTCCGTAACATTTCGATGAGATTTTGATTGCCGGGTCCAAACCTGGGTTGCGTGTCAAAGAAAACTTGAAAACTTTCCATAATTGGTTTATAGGCAGTCATTTTTGCCAGCGATGTATCGTCAAACAATTCATTAAATGGAGAGAAAGCGGGATTTAAGTTTTCCAACCACAGCATTAACATTTCTTCGAGAACGATTTGTTTATTGGGAATTCCCTCTGTGCCCCCTTTTAAATAATTTTCTAAGTCGATTTCTCGTCGATAGACAGCCAATGAAGGGAATTCATCTGCAAATTGGCGAATCGTTTTATCCACAGCTTCAGCACCGAATTTATCTTCTAACCACTCATAAATCTCTTTCACTACAGATGATTTTTTTTGTTCTCGATATAATTCCATGATATAATGCAGAATTTCATCGATTAAACCCATTGCATTAAGATGGCCTGCTCTGATTGTTTGTTCCGGAAAGTGAATGAGGTCACGCTTGTCATTTAATTTTTGTGCGAATACACGCACAGCATAGAAATTTACAAAAATAACATTTCCATTTAATTGAAAAAGGGATTCGCTAAATTGATATTGATCGCGTGATTTACGGGAAATATGAAATTCCATTGTTTTTTTGTTTTTTGCAATACTATTCATTTGCTTAATCGTTGACGGCACAGTAACTTGATTCCAATATAAACGAATATAAATTGAAAATAATTAAAGCTATTTAAATAAACAAGAGAAATTCGAAAACAATTTCAAGTCAAATGGTTTTTTTAACAGAGTTTAGAAATCAGAGGTAAAATTTAGGATAGGGGCCGTATCAAAAGTCAATTTTATATCATTGCGAGGAGTCCCGATTATTCATTATATTTTCTAATAGAATATCGGGACGACGTGGCAATCTCGTAGTTTACGCTCAAAATTTATGGGATTGCTTCTCCCGATATTCTTTATTATTATTTTTTTTGATTGAATCGAGATCGCAAAGACATTTTTGGGACTTATGATACAGCCCCTTATCATTAGTGGGTTTCATAACCCAGCAAACATCCCTAAAATAGTCTGATTATTTTTTTGTTGAGCTTGAAACCCCACTTTCTCTGCGTCCCGGACTATGAAGTCCGGAACAACCAAAGAAGCTTTAATCAACCGGGCGGCCAGCAAATGCGCCATCAATCTTATACCGAAGGACTATCGGTTTCTTCAAGAAAGTACACGTTCGGCGGCCCCGTAACACCAGCGCGTTGCATTATTTCGCGCAAATCATCCGAACCGGCAAACGCACGTGCGTTCTGAAGGTTGTCCCACTTTAACAGGATCGTTATTTGGTTGGGGTTATCAGCGTTGCGAAGGACAATCCCGCCTTTGGAACCGGCAGCCTTGCGATCAGCCTCATGCACATCGAACACAGCCTTCCACTTGTTATAGTCCTCGACAGTATGTTGGACGAGAAGGTACCACATCGCATATCACCTCCTTATTATATATAGTTATTACACAGCTCTAATTCATTATGTCCATATGCCTTATGTACACCTTTCATTACCTGTATTAATCATTTACTATTTATTTCTAACCGGAGTTCCTTTTTCAAGTCCGGTTTTTTTATTTCCGGCCCCAGATGCGTCCACAAAAAAAGCCCGATTCACATCGGGCTTAAATTAATCTTATCGCGCGGAATATCACTCCCTGCATGTAATGAAACAGGAATGTTTGTCCCTAAAGGAATGGATATTCTGAACAATTCAGATCGCCCTGGATTTCCTAATCCAGGATGGACAACTATGGAGCTTCTCCACCAAAGGCGGATCTTCGATGCTCTGAAAGCTGAGACAGCGTCCGTTTTATTGGGCTCTGAAGCCCAACTGCTTAGCGCCCTGGACAAAGATGTCCGGAGCGATCAAAAAATCTATTCCGCCATCGAATCCAGAATGGAATTGGCCTCTTCCATTTCTTCCTTTGAAATTTTACCGTCCTCATCAAAATCGAACGATTTTAACAGGGCTTCCCTCTGCTTGCTGTTTTCTTTAAACAGAGTCCTCCGCTCATTACTGTTTTCCTTGTATAATCCCTGCCGCTCTGAGCTGTTCTCTTCATAAAGCGCCTGAACCATCTCTTTGTTTTCGGCAACTTCCTCTTTGGAAATTTTGCCGTCACCGCTTTTGTCGATAGAATTTTTCAATTCTTTACGCTGAGTGCTGTTCTCGTCATAAAGCGCATGTCTTTGAGATTTATTTTCTTTGAACGTCGCTCTGCGTTCCTGACTGTTTTCGTCATAAAGATCACTGCCTTCTTTCCCTTTAATCACTGTTTCCCCGGCTTCCTTTTTCTCCAGGGCATCTTCGCCACGGACTTCATCGCGGCGTTCTTCCTTGCGATCTCCCTGTCTATCCGTTCTGCGGTCGATTCTCCGGTCCGTTGCTTCTTCGTTTAGAATTGCTTCATCTCCTCTTACATCATCCCGTCGTTCCTTTTTGCGGTCGGCCTCTCTATCCGTCCTGCGGTCGATTTTGCGGTCGGTCTTTTTCTCTCTCTTGGAGTCTCCTGAATAAACGGAAGTGACCACTGATAAACAAAAGAAAACACTCATCAGAATTAGAAAAACCCTTTTCATAATTGCCTCCTTTTTGGAAGGAGCATAACAGCTCCTATCCGTTTTCAAGTAAACTAGGATTTCTTAACAAAGTTTATAAACCAGAGAGCAAAGGAAAGATTTCTAAAAGTAATAGAAACTATTTAAAAAATCAAGAAAAATTCGAGAAAAATGTTGTTTGATTCTAATGCGCTTTTTTTATGAAATAAGCCCCTCATTTTCGAGAGGCCTATATATTTTTCTTCTCGTATCCAAACTCTGTTTGGATGCAATTTCAAGAAAAATGGGTTTCTAAACAGAGTTTAGAAACCAGGGGTAAAACACTTTAATAGATTATGCCTTTCCCTTTTTTATATATCGCAGTTACTTTATCTCCTTTTTCAGATACAGAATAGTAACTATTACATTTAATACATATATATATCTTATATTCTGGTGGTATTTTCATTTTGTACTTATAACCACAAAAGGGGCATTTGATATCAATCATTTTAACTTTCATCACCTTCTTTAATTACTAACTTATAATAATTGTTCCCTTGAGTTGGCTCCCACCTTTTCAAATTAAGTTTTAATTTTTTCGTGATTCATCTATTGTTGTAAAAAAACGACCTAAAGGTCGTACCACACAGATCATTTCAGTTTCTCATATACCGAATAGTTCACCCGTCGTTTTTATTGAAAATAGTTTATATGGAATTTTCCTTTTCAATATCACTTAGGCATGCCCTAAGAAAATTTCTTTCTGCCTGGATATCAGGTAAGTAATATAACAATGGGAATCTCATTTCTTTTATTACTGAATTTGGAATGCACAGCAACAATTCTTTTAATATTACATATGAATTTGGTTTTAAATAATTAACAGAAATGGCTTTGATCCCTCTAAAAATCTCACCGGATAAATTAATTGGATATTTAATTGATAATTCTCTCTTCAGTATATCTAAAAAAATGTTAAAAGGAGTACTTGGCCCTATTATTAAACCATCAATATTGCTAAAATAGTTAATGCATGTTGTAATAAAATTCTGAAATATGATATATCTATAATTTAATTTTGATAATTCATTTAGAAAAGAAAGTTTATTTTTATAGCTTTCTGTACTATAGAAAAAATAAAAAGGCAAAAAATTCGTTGTATTTTTTATTATCTTTCTAATATATTCATCATCAATAATTAATGGAACTTTTAAATGCTGTGAAATCCTTATAGAATCGATTTCAAGTTTGCCCATTAATGGAACAAATGGTGTATATTTATCTTCAAATTCAGTAGTTATAATTTCTTGACATTGTTTTAACTGCTGCATAAAATCATTCCATTTCTTTGCTTGTTCAAGCTTTGTTTCAGGATTGATTATAAGCTTTCTCAAAATCAAATCATCATCCAAGGAAATACTCATTTCTTCTATAGGTATTTTACTAATTATTTCCCAATTTATTCTTCTTACTTCATTAATAAGGGTGTTTGAAATAATTAAATTTTCTATAGGTAAATATTGCAATTTATCAAAAAGAAACAAAATCAATAATGAAGAATATGAAATTGCATAATTAGAAACTTGAAAATCAATACCAAGTCCACCAAGCAATGAATTTTCTTTTTCAAATAATAATTTCGTTATTCCACCTACGTAGTGCTCATAATTATGATGTGTAAAAACAAAGAAAGATATATTTCCAGATAAATAACCATTAAGTAATCTTTTATTGTAATTACGCGTTTTTTCCAGTTTTGGCATAATACCGATTAAAGGATCTGACTCAACATATATTTTTTCAAGTCCAAATTTTTCTGGACATGTGTGGATTATTTGAATAATATGACGAGGAGGATAATTCCAAATATAGTCTATATGTTCAATTAAATACTTTTGACCATTTATTGTCGCTTCATCGTATATCCGATCTATAACATTCATTATAATTGGAATATATTTTAATTGAGAATATTCAGTTAGAAGTTCATGAAGTTTGTTTTGTAAATTCTCTTCATCAATTATATCTTTATCCTTCATTACCTCTAAACAATTAACTACATCTTCAGGTACATTTCTTTTAATTAATACCTCTTTATTCTTTTCAGTATATCTAAAAGTAACAGGTTTCTTGAATTTTATTTCTTTTAATATGGGATCATCTAATAATAGATGTTTACAACCCATATATTCTATATCGAATGGTACGGCTAAGGAAGGATCGGAATGAATACAAATTAATAATTGTTCATTGGCGGTTTTATTTTTTAATCTTACAAAAACGTTTTCTTTAATATACTCGGGTAAAGGTCGTATATAAAGATTATAATTTATTATATATAACCATGGCTGTATCAATAATACTTCAGGTATTTTATTTTTGTATTCGCTAAGTTTTTTTTCAGCCTTAAAATAATATTTAGAAAATTTTTCTAGCTTAGAAAATGTATCAGTAAAAAGATAAGATATGGCAAGAGTAAATAAAATAACTGGTGTTTGAGTTTTGATTTCTAAAACTGGAATTAGTTTTTTTACTTTTTCTAATTCGCCTAAATCTAGTAACAATTTAATATATTGGTGCCAGTCGAGATCTTCATCATAATTATTAACTAACCACTCAATTATTTTTACAGAACGGTCTTTTTCACCTTGCTTGAACAGGTATTCTGACTTAAACCAAAAGAGTTCAGGAAGTAAAATTATATCTGTTGTTATTTCACTGAAAAAATTATTTGCTTCAATTGAAGGCCTATTAAAATTATTTGTTTCTTTTTGAAGTATTTTAGCAAATAGTACTTTTGAATAAGGATCTTCAGAAAATAATTCTTTACAAATAGTTTTTGCTTTATTCAAATCTTCTAAGAATATTGCTAAGTCTACAAGTTTAATTTTAACTTCTGTTGTTAATTTATCAATAAATTTTAATGACAGTTTATAATATTTCCTTGAGAGTCTATACTTATTTATAAAATGAAATAAACGGGAAAGTAAAATATATATTGGTATATTTTTTTCAATATCTGATTCAAATAAAAGAACATCTTTCTCATTGAATTTACTTTCTTTTTCTATAAACTTTACAATATTTCTTGATAATAATATTTTTATTTTTAACTCAATTGAAATATCATTAGGAATGTTATTTAAACTAGCAATGTCAGAAAAATGATTAAGATCAAATTTTATTTGAATCCATTTTTCTAAAAACTCAAGTGTACCTTTAAATTTAGAACTATTTATAGTTTGTAATGCTTCTTCTAAAAATCTAGCGATTCTTAAAAAATCTAAAAAACCTAAAACAAGTTTCTTATATTCTCGAAATTTTTTATAATACATTAATGCATTTTTATCTTTAAGTCTACATAAGGTAATCGCTAAATTATAATAAAATGTAGATTTAATCTTATTATCTTGATCTTTATAATAATTCTCAAATCTTAACAATTCGCTTTTTATAGAATCCAGTAATTCATATTCTGTTTTTGATAAAAGATGAAAAGGATGTACTTGATGAAACTCATTTAATTTATTCAGCACTATTCTAATTCTAGCTTCTATATCAGTTAATAAATGTTTGTATTTCTTTATAATTTGATTTGCATAAGAATAATTAGATGTATTTATTAAATTAACAAGTAATTGTTTAACAATGAATAACTGTGCATTCTTATCTAACTTATCAATTTCATCAATATTAATTAAGAACTTATCATTTTCAATTAAATCATTAAGTATTCTAATTTCTTTTTCAAATCCCACTACTTTAAAATCAATAATAAAATCGTCTACATTAAATTTACCCTTTTTTCTTTCTTTGCGTTTTAGTATTAGCAAATAGTATAATTGTGGGAAGGTTCTTGATAGTCTTTTAAGTTTTCGAATTTGGATCGAATAATTGTTTTTTAAACCTAGTATAAGAATAAGATCCGATTCAATAAGTATTAAATTTTCACGAAATGAATTGTAACCTTTAAGATTATCCAAGTTTATTCTGCAAATATATTCATACGCCTTGCTTATTTCACCAGTCTCTATTATCTGCTTTGTTAATTCAATAATAACTTCAAAAGATTCTTTAAGATCCTCTTCCTTCTCTATTTTTTCATTTAATATACTTACTTTGTCATTTAAATCATTAATCTTTTGAATTGAAAATAGATCCAATGCAATTTTTAATTCATCAGAATTAGATTTTATAATTTTTCTTTGGAAATCTTTTATAATAGTTTCTATTTCATATTCAGATAGTTGAAATAATTTTGCAATATTTTTCCGAGCATTATCTACTTCACCTTTAAGAATATTTTCTTCTAAAATACCAATTAAACCAACATTTTCCCCAAGTGTTAATCTTCTTCTTACATGGGCTTTAATTGTTTTTCTTGCAATCTTCTGTAACAATTCATAGAAAGAGTCAAAATCAGTGACTTTTTCCCTAAATATATTTATAACTTTTTTTAAATCTTGGCGCCTATCATAAAGACCTAATAATAGTCCACCAATTGATAAAATGTTCATATTCATAAATAACTGTCTAAAAATATATATTCGGTTTCATGAAATAATATTATTTACTCCATAACATATTAATAACTACTAAATTTCTCTCAAAATAACTTTATAAATATTCAGAGGTATTCTTTCTATGATTAAACATTCTATTCATCAATACCAGTATAGAAGCAATTGCTTAATCGTTGCTGGCACAGTAAATGGGTTTTAATATGAACGAATTTAAAATAAAAATAACAGAAACTATTTAAATAATCAAGAGAAATTCGAAAATAATTGTTATTTCTACAATGTGTTTGTTATCATAAAAAAAACCTCTGCATAACCAAGAGGTCTTTTCAAGTAAAATCGATTTCTAAACAGAGTTTAGAAATTAGGAGTAAAGTTATTCCTAAGACACACTATTCTTCATTTCTGAGTAATTCTTCTATCCTTTTCACTTCTCCTCTCGATTGTTTAGGTATCCAATATCTATTGTAGAACTCTAGAATCCTAGAATAACAGTCTCTCGATTTCGCCTCATCGCCGATTTCAGCATAGCAGGGGGCAAGCTGCTGGTAACAGTACATCTGTTTACTCTCATTGGTGATCGGCGCATCAAGAGCCCTTTCGAAATATTCTATCGCTTCATCGAATCTCTTTTGAAACATGCAAAAAAATCCCATGTTTGAGTATGAAGTCAGGAAATCCGGGTACTTCTCGATTTGCCTGTGAATGATCGCTTCGGCTTTTGCAGTGTCACCCAATTCATACCATGCCCAGCATGAATTATGCAGTGTCCAGAAGTTCTCCACGGACAACCCTTCGATCTCAAGGACCATTTGCCGCAATTCATCCTTGTCTTCCCAATTCACGTCTTTCCAACGCTGCTCGACCTCCATGTATTCAACAACATCGGGATCGTGCAATCTGTCATCCTCATTCTTATACACGGAAACTTCGTCGGTTTTGTAGTTGTATACAAACCACTTGTAGAAACCGCAATAAGGATTGCCGTAAGCGAAGTAGACCGTGCAGTTTTCAGGATCGAGAACAGCCGATGATCCGGTCTGATTGTTGTTGATGTTACCGCCCTTATACGGCGGCACCCTTCCCGTGTAATCGTAAAAATCGATGTTGGAGAGCAGCTGTATGGCATCATCAATCGTGAACTCCCTACTGCTGGATAACTTCTTTTCAAACGTGTACTCCCTGGCGCTGTTAAACCAATCCATATCAAAAATGGAATTGTATTCCTTCCTCATGGCTGGAGATACGCACCGGTTGGTAGCGTAAATGTAGCCATTTTTCAAGTCGGTTCTGACAGCCTTTTGGTCCACGATGTCATAGGCTGCTCCTGTCCGATCTTCCAGACTGCCGATCATGGTGACAAATCGGTCGACATTCTTGGATATTTTGTCTACATCATTCAGATTGCGGCACTCTTCCAGTATCCTGTTGAACATCAACATGGTCCCTTTCCCCCTGAATGGTTTGAACGTTGCCTGATTCCAGGAAAGGGTCAGTCCGTGTTCGTTTATCCCGGTCACTGCGAAAGGCGTGCCGATGATTCCGATATCGATGTAGCTGTACTTATCGTCTTTATGATAATGAGCGATCAACGGATACCTGGCGAAGAACTGCTCGATGCCGTGATCGGCATTGCGCCCATGAATAATTTTACCGCCAACTTTCCTGATAAATGAGGAGCAGGATATGAAATCGGGTCCAAATGAAACCTTGAGTATTTGGTCTAACGGAACTCCCGAGCCTTCGGACATACCCTCAAGTTGTAACAGAAAATCTTCAGGGGTTCTCTTTTTGAAAGAGTTTAGTTTCGCTCTCATAACGAAGGGATAGGAGATCTTTATCAGAAGGTTCTTATACCAAGGCGATTGTTTGTAAACGTTGGCCATTATTGATTTTTCCATTGCATCCACATGAGTGTAGAAGCTTTGCATCTCTTCTCTCAGTAATACCCCGTATTGAAGACCGATTTCGTAGGGATCGCCTTTCAGATAAACGAATGGAATACTTTCTCTGTATGTCACATAGCCTTCGCCAAAATGCTTGACTCCATCCTTGATCTCGAACTGATATTCCTCTCCCGAAATAGATGTACAGCTTAAATTGATAGAAAAAATAATTAAGGATAATGTGAATAACAACAAATGTGAAATAGTTCTTTTCATCTTTTTCTTACCTCAAGTGATCATCCTTCTCAGATTTCTCGTCATATAGCCTGACCTAATATTATCTACCAAACACCTGCCAAAATTCAATTCCTAATATAGGATATTCTTCTCAAATCCAAACTCTGTTTGGATGCGTCTTCAATTAAAACAAAATGTTTTTCGCCTCCTCACACACCCTTACCGAGCGTGGAACCGGTCGATCTGGTCAAAGATGTCCAACAAGCGGGATCCCTTCTTAACATGTGCGGCGTGAGGAACGCCAGCAGAGATGAAGTATGTCTCCCCCTTGCCATAGACTGTTGTTGTACCACCCATCGTCAGTTCTACCTCGCCCTCCAACACGACAACCCACTGCGCCGCGTGTTCCTCCTCCGGAGCGTTTACGTCCTCATCGAAAGCGGTGAACGCCGCCTGCATCCGTTCCCCTTGCAGGAAGTACGTCCTGACTGGATCACCGACAGAATCGGCCCACGGCAACGCCGTTATAATACTCGGAAAAAACTCCTCTACCACCATACCTCAACCTCTCGTTTGTATTTTCTTCTTGTATCCAAACTCTGTTTAGAAACCAGGGGTACTATTGGTCTTCTTTATCCTGTAGCCTAAATTGATTGTTTCGGATTCAGAGATTGCAGGATATATATCGTCCTCTGTTAGTAATAATCCATCAGTACCTGTTGATAACAGATAGTAAAACCTACCCGACGAATCGACTTCGTAAAAGTAAATTCGTGGTTCCTTATTTGATGACTTTGGTTCTGCTGCATCCCATATCCAAATAGGTTCTTGTGAATCGCTTTTCAGTTGATAGAGGGACTCTGGATAATGGTTGTAACGAAGTTTGTAGAATTCAATGGACTCTACCAATTCTGTCAAATGCTGTTGCACCATCTTATACTTTAATTGATCAATAGTGCCGTGCTTTTTGAAAATATCCAGTATCAAGAGTGAACCTGAATAGCTCACAATAGTGAATAAAATACCGAGTCCGCCTATCAGTGCAATTTTCCATCCGCCAATTTTTCTTTTGATATAGCCTAAAATAATCGACACAATGCCCATTGGCACACCATATAACGGTATGAACGATGAGATAGCAAGGGCATATGCAAAACATCCTATTTTTTCTTCCTTTATAACTCTGGAGGAATGAGCAGGAGTTGCCTCATAATAAGTTTCTTCGCTCATTTTTGACGATGCGCTTTCGATAAGACATGTTGCCCCGGCCTTATAAAATGCATTTTTATATTTATTCGCTAACTGATGATCAACATTACTTTTAATGACAATTTTTCTGCCTTGAAACAGTCTGTCAATTTTTTCTCTGTTCAATTTAAAAAGTTTGAATAAATTATTTTTTACCGCATCAATAGTATAGCCTTCTCTTATAGAGCCATCAAAGATCACTCTACAATTGGTTTTGGATTTAGCTTCAGTTAAAACCTGTTTCAGATCATTTTGTAGTTTAATATTTGTTTTACTTTGATCCGCAGCTCCTGTAATTTGTTCTTCAATTGAATAAGCATATTTTTTGCCATGTTTTGTTAAGACCCAGTAAAACATGCGAAACATCCATAAAGAATATGATCGGAGGCATTGGTTGTTTCTTTCCATTAATGCTGCAAAAAATTGACGAAAATTACTACCCTGCATGTTAATAGGGTCGATATGATTCTTCCTTAGAAAATATATGGCTCTTTTATGTTCATTTAAGAGATAGGAAATGTCTTCATCGTGAAATCCTTGTACCATATCTCTGGCCAGTCTGGGAGCATTGCCTATACATTTATCAAAGCATGTTGTCAATGAAATATTTTTGAAGTCGGTTAAAAATTCAAATTCTTTTTGGGGACCATAATTATAAATACATCCGAATATAGGATCTCTTGTGTGTTTAAAAACAGTTACAATACAATCCGGAATCGTTCTTAAATAAAAGGTATCTGTTTTTTTAAATTCCAATTTCTCCAATTTCAAGGTATCTATATTCGATTTTTCTATTCTGTTTGCATAACCTTTTGCAGGGACTGGCAATATTCTTAAACCTGCATAAAAGTTGTATAATGTTACTATATAAGTAACCAGTATTATGATTAATGGAATAACAATAAATACTTCAAGGAAAAATGGTAATTTTAAAACAATATTTAAAAATAACACGATTACTGCCAATAGTACAACATATAGTCCGTATCTCATTTTTACTCCTGTTTGTGTTTCATTCTACCTATTAGAAAAAAATGTGCGATTCAAATAATATGGATTTCTAAACAGAAGTTAAAAATCAAAAATAAACATCCATTTTGATCGCACAGTATTAATAGCATCACTGTACAATCTATCGAACTTTAAAAATCATCCTTGTGAAAATTTTAAATGTATGTACAATAGCACCCTTCCAGGTTAGTCTATATACATTGTTTATTTTATCCAAATAATAATAACCATAAGTAACTTGATATTGAATATCTCTTTTAAATGCAGTAATAATAGAATTTAATTCATCGCCTTTCTTTGGAACAGTCTTATAAGAAGTGCTCTTGAATAATTGGCACTGCTGCTTGTGTTTATCATATAATTTGATTGGATCTTTTACTTTTTGATATTTTTTAATCTTGATTTTGCTGTCCCTTTTAAAGATAGAAGGTTGATTGCTATTATTTGTAAGAATGCAATATCCATTATTAAAATCAGATTGATATTCATAATATGATATTGTATTCACTTTATTATTAATTTTTTGTTTAAAAAAAACAGCCATCGCAGTATCACTTTCATGGTAATTGATATAAAATCGAATATATGAGATCAAATTCTTGGAAAAAATGTATTTTAAATAAAATATAGATTCAAACAAAATTTTTCCTAAATCATCATCATCTTTATTGAAACATAATATGATATCTTGAGGAATATCAGATAATTCAATTATTTCGATTTTGGGTTCAACATCTGTAGTCTGAACAGAATGAACTTTTATTGTTGAAAATATCAAAAGAATGAAATAGACAATTAAAAAAATGCCAAAAATATTCAATAATCCAACCATGATTTTTTTCTTTTTTAATGAGATATGATCAATCTAATAGTTATATACAACTAATTTCACCAAACATTTTATTCCTAATATATAGAAATACATATACTACTATTTAGGAAATATTCTTTCCCTGATAAATCATTCTACTTATCAATATTTGTATCGAAGCAATTGCTTAATCGTTGCCGGTGCAGTAGGTGGCTTTTAATATTTGTAAGTATTAATTAAAATAACTGAAACCGCTAAAAAAATCAATAGAAATTCGAAAATAAGTTTTATTTGGAAAAGACCTCTCGGTTATGTAGAGGTCTTTTTCCCGATCTATTTATTAATACGTGCTACCCCGAACAATTTCGGGGCAAGCGCGCAGGAATTCGGGATAAATAATAATGAGAGTATTTTATCCGTTCACGCAGCCACAGAACTTTGACTGTCCTTTTTCAATCCCTGTGCCTGCACTCCGACCTGACCGGGCTGGGTCGCAGGAATCCTGATTTTCACGACGGTTTCTTTCTCGTTTTTGATGGCGATTTCCAGTTCCCCCCCGACTGTTTTCACAAATTCCTCATAAATTTGTTTTCCCATAACCTTCTGTTTCTTGATCATCCAGGCACCGCGCTTGAACAGGGGGTCCACCACTTTCATCAGATTCAATTCCAGATTATCGGAACTCGGAAACTTGATTTCGACCACATTCTTTTCGTTGTAACAATTGGTCGTCACAATGATCTCTTTTTTCAGAGAAGATTTTAACGATTCGATAACCGATTGAAAAATGGTATTGAACACCAGGGAGAAATCCCTGCCGAATCCCCAAACCGGGGGCAGCTTGTTGGAAAAACTGGTTTGAACGACAAAGCCGGTCGTATCCATGGTCTTTTCGAGATAGTGAAACTCCTGAATGATGATCTCGTTCAAGTTCCACTGGGACGGCGTTTCATTCAAATCCCTCTCACTTTTCGCGCCAAACTCCTTGATAAACCTGCGTGTTTTGTCCCACTCACTCAGGGAATCGACAAATTTTTCCTTTTGCTCCTGCAATTCTAAATCGTTAATAATCTTCTGCACATTGTCCATGATTTTCTGTACCGGCTTATACACATAATCCTGGTTGATCTGATTGATTCTGGCCAGCCCGATAATTTTATCCGTCTGGAAGCTTTTGATCTCGTCGGATTTTCCGGCTTCGTCTGTTTCTTTGCGTCTGAGAATATCGCGTCCGATGTGAAGAATGAGTTCATATCCTCCGATCTGCATCCATTTCACATTGATTTCAAGAAAAATTTCACCGCCGCCCTTGGTGGCCCACTTGTCCTCGTAGCGGCAAATGCCGTTATCCAGCCAGGCTTTGCGGTGCTTCACCGAATCATCCGATTCGATCTGAAGCTGCGAAAGGGTCATTTTCTTCAATTCTTCCCGCTTGTAACCGGAAAGCAGACAGGTGGCTTCGTTGAATAAAACGAACCGGCCGTCCTTGGTGGTCAGAAAAATCGCATCGCTGGCGCTCTCGATCAGCGCCCGGTATTTGTTCGTGGATCTTTTGAATGCAATCTGAATTTTATCCAGATTTTCCTGGAGAGATTGTTTCTCCTTTTTTAACTTCTCGAAACGCTCGCGTTCGCGGCCGCTGAGAAAGCCGATGAGCGGTCCCACAACAAAGAACAATATCCAGACAATATCCGTACCGCTCACATATTGATAATAAACACGGATGACAAAACCGACAACCACTCCGGTCACGCTTCCGAGAATCACATTTTGAACGAGAGGACTCAGGCTGTTTCCGGTGATTTTCATTCTGGCCACCTTCTCTCCAATATTGCATTCTGAAAAGGTTAAAAATTAAGGATTTAAAAATGTATCCTCAAATTGTACAGATACTTAACCAAAAATTAGAGTACAACTTTCATGCCACCGGATTTCGTTTAAAATGATTAAATTTATAAATAATAAAAGTAATTTGAAGAAATACTTCTGTTCTTTTCTTTAACTTGAATTCAAGTAATAAATGCAACTGTTAGTAAAAGAGGGGTT
>CAZIAH010000075.1:0-20620 GCA_964537715.1 uncultured bacterium
TCCGTGCAGATCGAGTGTGTCGGTCACCTCAATAGATTCGGGAATGCCTTCCGGTGCTTGTACTTTTTTTCGTCCCATCTATTCACGGTTTCTGATGGTCAACCGGATTGGAGTGTCTTCATCCAGTGTGAAATGAATGTTGGTTCCATCCTCAACATGAAAGGTGTCCGGATCCGCATATTCGATGCCAGTAGTTGCAGGCATGTTATCGATGTACTTGATCGGTGATTCGTTCGTTTTACCCGTTCCTCCAGGAAGGGCCGTAATCCGATATTCGGGATAGGTCAGTGCCTGCGTGTAAAGCAGAACATAGTAAGTCCCCGCAGAGACGTATTTGTTATTTTTATCGGTGCCGTCCCAGAACAGAATATGGGTTCCAGCCAGTAATGTCCCTTCAATAATGGTTTTCACGGTGGCTTCTTTTTCATCTTCGGAGACAGGATTGCTGCAGTTGAAAAATAAAAAGAAGGGTAACGCGATATAAAGAATTCTGTTTATTTTCATTGCTCCGCTTTCTCCTTCAGAATCCATGTATCGAGCCAGGCCAGCACGGTTTTCCACCAGAATCTGATATTTTGAGGTTTGGTAATATAATGACCTTCATCGGAAAAGTACAGCACTTTTGAAGGAATATCTTTTTGCTGAAGCAGAGTGAAGGTCTCGAGGGTTTGATCCACCGGGACAAGGAAATCGTTGGCACCGTGACTGAGAAGCATTGGTTTACTGAAATTTTCTGCATAACGCAGCGGGTTCCATCGGTCGTAATAACGGGGATTTTTTGAAGGGGTTCCATTGAATTCCCATTCCAGGAACCACTGGGTTTCCGTGGTTCCGTAAAGAGAAGCCGGATCGATGATTGTTGCGTGCGAGACGAAACATCGAAATGGATGGGTGTGCACATTGATCCAGTTGGTCAAGTAACCTCCGAAAGTGGCACCAAAAGCCGCCACTCGGTCACCGTTCAGAAACGGATATTTTTTTAGGGCATATTCCACTCCGGTCATCAAATCCCTATATGGAATCTCACCCCATTTACCTATTATGCCATCACGAAAATCCTGCCCGTAACCGTTCGAACCACGGAAATTGATCATTAGAAGAACGTATCCCGGCGAAGAAAAAAGTTGTGGATTGAAGTAGGGATGGAATTCGTCTTTCCAGGAAGAGTTCCATCCTTCGTGAATCAGGACGATGACTGGATATTTTTGTGTCGGATCGAAAAACGGCGGTTTTAAGAGGAGGCCGTGCACCATTTTATTATCGAAACTGGAAAACCAGAAATCCTCGACCGAGTTCATTTCAAGTTTGTCGAGAAGATCCGAATTGGTAAAAGTCAATTGCAGTATGGATTCGCCTTTTTCGTCCGTTCTGAATATTTCGTGAGGGAAGTCTATATAAGTTCTCAGAAAATAGAGGTTGCTTCCGTCCGGGGACAACAGAATATTGGTATTGCAGCCCTGATGCACCAGTCCTTTGATTTTACCGCTTTTTAGTTCGACGGAGAATATGGCAATTCTTCCCTGATCCTCGGAGGTAAAATAGAGTCTGTCCGATGCCGGAACCCAGCAAATTTCACCGACATCCAGATCGAATCCCGGAGTCAGATTCCGAAGTGCTCTTGTTTTTCGGTTGTAGATCATCAGATCGTACTGATCCGTGCCGCAGCCGGACCGACGCATGGATCGAAAAGTCAAAAATTTTCCATCCGGAGAATAGACAGGCTGATTGTCGTTGGCAGGATTCAACGTAATCCGGCGGATCGTTCCCCCTTTGGAAGGAACAACAAAAATGTCGTTGTTTGTCGAGGATGTGATCAACGAGTCTGTATTGCGTACAAAAGCGATTTCATTCCCATTCGGAGAAAAAGTAAAATCCTGTGTACTTTTTAAAAAGAGGGGAGGTGCATCATAATCTCCGGAAGTGACATCCCAAACCGGTCCCCCGGAAAACGACATGACGAAGATATGCTTTCTTTTTCTCTTCAGCCATTTGTCCTGGCAACGATAGGGCATATGATCAATGACCTGAATATTTTCGTGATCAGACGGATTCGGAAGCGTGGTGTCCGCTTTATCGATATGTGGATTGATTTCGGAAACAAAAGCGAAATAGGTTCCGTCGGGGGACCAGATGAAATCCTGTACTCCCGCCGGTATATTGGAAATTTGCCGGGCTTCGCCGCCTTCCATGGGAAGCACATAGATCTGCGGCGTTCCGTTGCGTGTCGAAATGAAGGCGAGCAAAGAACCATCCGGACTCCAGCAAGGTTTCCCATCGTAACCCGCATGGGTTGTCAACTGGCGGGAAGTTCCCCCCATACTGCTCACCAGAAAGATGTCGCTATTGATACTGTTTTGTTCAATGTCCGGTTTCTGAGCCGTGTAAGCGATCCATTCGCCGTCCGGCGAAAGTTTGAAATCGTTGATCGTGTATAATGAAAACAAATCGTCAATTTGAATGGGGCGTTTCTGACCCCACAGCAATGCGGGCGCTAGAAAAACAATCAGAACGAATCCCATGTTTTTTATCATAAAAAAACCTAAAAAGTTTACTGTTCCTGCGGCATGCACAGAATGTGACGGACCTTCAAATCGAAAAAGCGGGAAACATTTGCAGGTTTGATCACGACGGCCGTATCTGCACCATACCCGGTTCCCCCGACTGCGATCACATTCTGCGCCGTATCGATCAGACCGGCGTCGGCGGCCATCAATGTAATTTCAACGGCGACTTTCATGCCCTGGCCGAAAATGCGCAGCGTATTGGCAATCAGATCATCCACGGCAATTGTATTGAATTTCAACCGTAATGCGCGGCTCGGACCGCCAAAAGCATGCTGGCAGGTCAAAATTTTCCCGCCGAAAGACTCGATCTTTGATCGATTTTCAGAAGTCAATTCCTGTTTGTTCTCCTTGTGAAATCCCGAGGAATGTGTAACCGCAATAACGCGGCCGGATTGGAGCTGTTCGGCTGCCAGTGCACCTGTTATTCCGCGTGTGGTAGCCACCAAAACAGTTTGAATGTTTAATTTCTCCGTCCATGTTTTGACACATTGCAATACAGCTTTCGTATTGTTGGCTCCTGATTTTTCGAAATAAAGTATCGAAAATTCTTTCATGAAATGTTCCAAATATGAACGAAGTTATTAGAATTTAAAAAATCCTTAAGGAAAGTCAAAGAAAATATTTAAAAATGGCGTCTTGTCCGGGAATAATTTCCTTTCTGCTCAAGTACATGAGTGCCGGTCAAAATCATTAATGTATTTAGAAATCTACCAGCTTTTCATATTGTGCTCAAATGATATTCTGTTCTTCTCTTTTTTTAAAAAAAAAGTGGCAGATCCGTCTTAATGTTACAGAGTAAACTTATTTATACCTTACTGCTTTTCAAAAGTATGAGTAACTTTTTACTTTTCTTCAACCCGATACTAATAGTTTAAGTGATTTACTGGTTTTCAAAGATCGTATAAGGCGAACGAAGGGAACCGCTGAAATTCTGAGTGGCGTAGATTGCTTTCATACCGTGATATATTCCCGCACCCACCCCACAACCGATGTTCTCAAATTGTGGATTTAATATATTTTTTCTATGTGGAGGAGATTTCATCCAATTCTGGACCATGTGCCGGGCAAATCCCCGGTATGTCTGATTTGTGATCGCTTGATTCGTATTTGCGTTGATATATTGGGTTTTTCCCTCGTGTGTGATTGTATAAAAAGGAATATCAGCGATTTGGAGAAAATAATCCACGCCAATGTTTTCACCTACAGTGACATTGGAGAAATGGAAACCGGCATTTTTAAGGCGGTCGATCAAATTCTGATTGCCAGATACCGGAGATTGGTGGGAAAAGTAGTGAAAAGCGGCCATTTCTTTACTGTGTTGCCGGGCCGCTTTTTGAAGTGTGCCTGTAACGGTCAACGCGTTGAGTTGATATTTCGTTCGTTCGAGATTGGTATAATGAATGATAGCCGTTTCCAGAAGTGTTTCGTCAAATTGATCCGGCCGGATCGGTTGATCAAGCCGATTGATATTACTGTCGATTATAGTGTTTTGCGGATTCGATTCGCCTGTAAGGTCAAGGCTGCAAACAGATACAAGTAGAAAGGCCATTGGTTTGATCCAATGGTGCAAAATTGAGAGTATATGATTTCTTAACGACATCACGGTGTTCTCGTGTCTAAAAACGGATTCTTCCGTCTTTTTATCTCATCAAAATATTTTAGTATTCTGTTAAGCATTGTTAATATAATTCGACAGATCAGTATCGGATTCTTCAAAATCTTCGAGATTCATTTTATTTTCTTCCTGACTTTTTGAAATATCGGAACTCAATATATCCGATTCGGAATAAGGCTGTGTCTGACTGCATTTGACACAGGTAGTTGTATCCGGCAGAATTCTCAAACGTGCAAGCGGGATTTCCCTGCCGCAGAATTCACAGAAGACTTTCTTCTTTTTCACTTTATCGTTCATGTACTTTTCTCCCGAAGAAAATGTTTACGTCTATACGTTTTATCAGTACGGATTGTTCCCAAATTTTTAGCGTATTTGAAGCCGCAGTTTTGTCAGACTGTGCGGTGACAGAGTTATACGCATTGGATTGTCAATTCTCTCTATGGGCATAGCTCGGGGACGAATTCGATCCGGCGCCCTGAGATGGTTCTGATCGTTTGGTGATTTACCTGTCAGCGAAACGGCGGTACCGCCTTCGATGGAGTTTTCTCCGGAAATCGATAATTTGATTTGGACTTCGCCGTCGAAAGCAAGATTGATCATGGTCAATGTCAGTGTGTATGTCTCGTCATTCCATGAGGCCAGGACATCGACGAGGGGAAGCTTGAATGATCCCAGGCGATTTGAAATTCTCTGTGTGTCCGTATCGATCCGGGTTTGTATAACTTGTGACTCGATATGATCTTTCAAAAGATCAAATATATAATATGTCGGTGTGCGAATCAAAGTTTCTTCTTTGGTAAAAAACAACGTGTGGCATGCATTGACCAGGCAGTTTAAACTAGCCATGCCAATCGAATCTGAAAATCGATAGAACAGATGCAAGATACACGCAGCAAAAAGACTGTCTCTCAATGTGACCGTCTGTTCCAGATTGTTTTTAGCACGTGCCGTATTGTGTTCGACGCCCCAATTGTCCAGAACCAATGGTGTTTTTTTATCTGTATTGGAATAAAGTTGCAGAAGTTTATTGATTCGTATGATTCGATTTTCCAGAAGCGGCAGATAACAAAACAATCCGAAATACTGTTTTTGGGTGATCGGCTTGATGCCCCCGAAAGGATCTGTCGGGAAATGTGCGTTCAATGAGAAATAATCGACTAAATTTTCATGTCCTTCGATTGCTTTAAAGAATGCGGCGATCCAGCTCCGATCGTCTGTAATCGAAACAACAAGACGAATGGAGGGATCTTTTTGTTTGAGATAAGTTCCCCACAGTTTGACCAAATTTCCATACTGAATGGGATCGAATCCGTTGTTCGCTTCCTCGCAGTTGTTTCCCATTTTCCAGTATCGCACTTTCGGAGCGACCGGATTGATTTGACGATAGTGATCGGAACCGAATTGATGCCGGCCGGACAGATTGCAATAGGACAACCACCCGAGAGCCTGCTGTATGTTTCCCGATACCGTGTTCAGGCAGATATAGGGTTCTGCCTCCACTTTTTCGCACAAACGCAGGAATTCATCCGTACCGAATTGATTGCTTTCAACACCTCCCCAGGTTGTGTTTGGTTTTTGGGGACGTTTTTGAACCGGCCCCGTGCCGTCCTCCCAGCAATAGGCGTTTGCGAATGGTCCTCCGGGCCATTTTATCATCCCCGGTTTGATATGCCTGAGCGCATTCACCAGATTGGTTCGGTGGCCCGTGACTTTCGAATAGCCCGATCCTTTGTCGATCCAGACACCTCCATAGACCATGCGGCCGAGATGTTCCAGGGAAAATCCGTGCAACAGCGGGGAGAGTGTCCTCCCGCGCTGGTCCAATCTAACTGTAACGTTTGTTTGTGATAATGCCATTCAAATATTCAATACTGTTATCAACTTATCCAAATACGATAATGCCTCATTTCATACGAAAGAGGCATGTCCTTATAAAGAAGTTATACCAAAATAAAAAAATTTTGCTGTTTGTCAAGCTTTTTTATTTAAAATTCAATTTAATATTAAAAGTTATTTCATCCAGTCTACGGGAAAGTCGTGCTCTAATCTGGTCACTTCGAACAAGGTGGCGATGAGCTCTTTGTTTTTCCCGGCACGATTGGGATTGACATATTCCCAAACAATGGTTTTATCCAGAGTGACTTCGAATGCTCTGCCCGGATCGGATTCCGTAATCAATGTGTTTCCGTTTGGTAATCGTTGACAGGAACCGCAGGTTTCGGAATAAAATGTGCCATCTTCACCTCCTCGATAGGACCAGAGAATTTTTCTTGTCACGGGATCGATTTCAAGCACTGAGGATGCATTTTTCAATCCTTGATTGTCAAATACCAGCATGTTGCCATTATCAAGCAATGTGGGTTGATGCTGCCTATGCCAGAGATTCGATTCGGCCCAGTAGGTGGTCTCTTTTTCGAGGTCGACCGCACAAACGAGATCGAGATATAAGATAGAAGTCAACAGTGTGCCTTGTTTAAATGGAGAGTTATGGTCAGCATGCGTTTTCTCGATCAGTTCAATCGTATTGGTATGGAAAATATCGCCAAAGGGTTTCGATCGGGTCAGAACCGGCGCAAAAGGAGAATTTTCCAACATGTCAAGCAGGGAGATGCTTTTGAGTTCGTTTCCTTCGGAATCAAGCACGGTGATAAAGTCTTCCATGATGGGTTTTTCAGGATCGAATCTTTCGTCGATGTGTACTTTTCTTGTGAGCAGATACACATCGCCATTTTTGGCCACATACAGATCGTGATGGGCAAAGTTGTTTTTACTCCAGAGGAGGTTTGAATTTTTGTCCAGTTTGATAATGCCGATTCCTTCAAAAATCGCATAGAGATCGCCATTTTCCATCAAATGGGCCCGGCGCCAGTACATTTTCGATTTCCAATATTTTTTGACTGATTCCTTTTTAGTGACCAGTTTCGGCCACGCTTCCGTAAGTCCACAATTCCACCGGTGAATGCTATCGCCTGACATGGTGATCAAAAGCGCTTCGGGGGCATGTCCGGATACGATCAAATTAAGGCCATTGTAAGCTAATTTATCATTGTAAATCGTCACATTAGATTCAGCGGGTGCCGGTTTCGATCCAGCCAAATATCCGATAGACTGGAGATTTTCGATCATCTTTTTTTGTTTTCTGGTCAGGGTTTGATTGTTGGATAAGCCTCTTGCCTGACGCCAGCGTCCTTTTACTATGTCTTCTGATTTTTGTGCTTTCAAAGCGGAAAGTTGCGGAAAGGGGAAGATTTGAAGCCAGTGCCAGATCACGCCGAGACAGATACCCAGAATAAAAATGAAGAGGATTCTGTATTTTTTATTTTTCGAGACCATTTGCATTCAGTTCTATAAACAGTCAAAAGGGGTTCATGAAAAAGCATATTCCGGAAGACAAATTCCGAAATGAGTACCTATAAAATAAGAACCGCGCGGTAAATGTCAAGCGGTTTTTGGAAATAGGGAGTAAGGTTGATCAGTTTATTCCGGTTTGAGAATATGCATGATGGTGCTATAAACAGGCTGATGCTTTTTTAATGTAAAATTCCCAATTATGTCTTGGGTAGAAGTGAGGAGAATCCAAGAGTTTTATTCAGCAGGAGATAGGGAATTCAAATCCGTGGTTGTATCTTCCTCTTGTTTATCTTTTTCAACTTTTACATCAAAACATTTTTTCAGTAAATGACCCGCATCCCGATTACGGGCAATGATGAATTTCTCAACTGGCATCGTATGCACCAGGGTTTTATATATAGACCGAAACCCGGGATTGAATTGGGTGCGATGAGCTTCAACGGCCTTCACCCTTTGATTTGCATATTTGGTTACATTGACATGAACATTCACGGCGTGCTTTGAAACATCGATACCCATTGCATAGAAGGGGGAAAGGCTTTTTGTAATGGCCATATGGAGCAGCAATCTTCCGGAATCCGTGAGATCAAATGCAAAATCCGTAGCAAAACCGGTCATCTTGTGATCCCAGTCATCAGTAATTCCATCGGGACCAAAACCAATGACCACCTGCGGTTTCATCTCATTGAAGAGGCCAAATAAAGCTTGCTGTACGGCTTCAACATGTTCGGGCACGTGGCTGTCCGGAAACCTGAGGAACACAGGCGGATTCTTTATACCGATAGCCTGCAATGACTGCATAGCCTCCTTTTCCCGTGCAGCGCCCAGAGCATTTCCATGTAGACCTTGGCCAGTCTCATCCGGACCGTCGTCCCCTGAAGTAACATATACGACTGTCACATCAAAATTACTGGCCACAAGCTTGGCCAGTGTACCGCTGATAATGGTTTCGTCATCGGGATGAGCCAGCACTACACAGATTGAATCGTTAGTATGACTTTCACTGGTATGATTTTCACCAGGTCTGCAGGTAAATAGCCACAGCATAAAACAGAGGGGGATCAATCGCCAAAATCGGAAATGTGTTTTTTTATTCATTTTTTCCCATACTTTTAAATTATAACGACAAGCATAACCTGCTGTCGACACTTACGCACAGAGTTTCAAAAAGAGCACAGAACTTAAATGACCACCAAAATTTCAAAAATCGCGCTATGGCTATGCAGTCAGGTTAATGCACAGGTTAGCCGCCTATAATTATAATAAGAACAATAACATAAAATTACATGATTAATGAACAAATCATCACTATTTACCATCAGGTTAAAATCGAATTCCAGTAATAATACCAATACCAAACATATTATAATTTTCGCCTATAAAAGGTAAGGAAATTTTTGAAGATGGTAAAATAGAGAATGAATATTCAGCTCTTATTCCAAACTCAAATGTAGACCAATATTTTGTAACCTCTATTCCTGGATTAAGACATACTAAATATTGAGAATAGATTTTATCTTCATTAAGATTATACTCTTGTAAGAGATCAGATTTAATAAAACTTAGATCACTGGAAACTGCAAACTTCAATTTTAAAAAAATCATTGACTGCTCAAAAATCGAAATATCCTTAATAATACCTAAGCTAAAAGGTATTACTCGAAAATATCCTTTAGCACTCTGTTGTCGAAAAGTAGAATATCCAGTTTCTAAACTTAAATCAATATTTTTCGAAATTTGATAATCATAACGAATCTTGATTCCGATACCATGTGAAAAGTAATTTTTATAAGTAGTATCTCCTGATAAATTAAAATTAATTACTGATAAATGAAATTTATGTATATTTAGTATTTCATAAAATAATTTTCTGGTTCGTTTAGAACCACTTCCTGCACCTCCTCCTACACCTAGTCCTTTTCCTTCACCTTTTCCGCCGCCTGTCCCTTTTCCTCCTAAACCGATTTCATTTCCCCCACTTTTTATATCTTTATCTTCTTTTTGATATTGCTTTTGAGCAAAAATCTTAAAAAAGTCTTGAGATAATAATATATTCCTGTTATATTTATTCCCAATTAGCAGATTATTAAAAATAGAAGTATATAATTGATAATTAAGAGGTAAAACAAACTCACTATCATCTTCAAAAATTAATATTAGACTACCGTACTTGTTATAAATAGTGTCACATTCTTGCTCAGGATGCCAACTTAAAATACTTTTTGTAGGAAGATTTCCCACGAGTGGAATTAATTTTTGTTTAATTTTAGTATTAATATCAATGAGATCAAATTGTGTATAATTTAAAAAACAACAAAGTTTGTAGCATAATATACTTGGAATTAACGCAATTCCTGTTTCGGGTATTTCACATGAAATATTATTCCAACGACGAATTCTTAAGTTACGGATTTCTAATTCATAATAAAATATACATGGTATATATTTATGAGGATTGGTAAGAACCATAAGCAGTAAATTATGATCCTTCATATTATTATCCAATGATGTAACATGCCCCCAAATAGCAATATCATAATTGGTTACAGAAGCATATTTTTCAGCAGAAGTACGAGTGAAGTATGAAAGATATGCAGTTTCGACTCTCTTGATTTCAAAAATAAATTCTTTTGCACCAATTAAATTTAATGCCCTATCAATAGCAGGAATAAAAACATCACGTTCTAACTGCCTAGTACAGGAATCTGCTTTTAACACATATAGAAAATCAATTAAAGCGATTGTAATAACTTCTTTTTTATTGCTAACTTGTGCAATACAAATCGTATTAATAAAAAATATAATTAATAATTGTTTTATTAATTGTTTACAGAGATTATCTAATGTTGTAAGTTCAAAGTTCATTTAGGTTCTACTCTAATAGTTTCGTATACTTTTCCATTTCTTTTAGAAATGCTATCTAAGTAAAGAGAATCAACAGGGACTGTTATTAATATTTTTATTCTATGATTTATTGGACTTTTTAATTTAAATTTAAAATTACCGTTTGTATCTGTAACTCCATAGACATTCATTGAATTAATACTAATAAGTGCTCCTGAGACATTGCGATATGTGTTTTTATCTAATATTTGTATGATAACGTCCTCATTAATCATATTAGGTGAAACTGATGGTCTACTAATAATAGCTGCTATTATTATGAAAATCCCAGAAATAATAACTCCAACGATACCGATAAGAGCAACCTTTATACCTACGCTTTTAGGCCATTTAAATTTAAATTTTTGTTGTAAGTTAAACATTAATTTAATCTTCAAAATTTTAAAACAATTAAAACACATTTAAGCGGCTAACGTCACAACTGAGCAGCGCGACGCCAAACAATTTTTTCCTGTTTTTGAGGTGGGGCGCGGAGCGTCTGCTCCAGTTGATTGTGCCCTGCTTACAAACTATCAATAAGGTTGAGCAATTCAATTTCTTTTGAATTCAATTCCATCTTAAATAATCTGTCAATTTCAGTATTTAAGCTTTTTGCCTTCCTTGACGATTTTATTATTTTAGATACAAAAACAAATTTTCTAAATTCCCACCATTGGAACAATTGTTTTCCTGCATTAAATAAAGATTCTGCTGGAAGTTTTCCATGAAAAGCAAGAGAGCGTAGGTCAAATGATGGTATTGAAAGTAAGGAATAAAGGATTTCATTATTAGATACTTGAAGATGCCTTGACATAGAATTAGATGCATTGTTCATTGTTCGAATCACTGACTCAAACTCCTCGTTATTAATATTTTGATTTAGTTTTCTACACTCTCTCCTAAATCTAACTGCAGAATTATGGTTTCTTAATTTTAGAGCTACTTTTAAGATGTCCTTCTTGCTTTTGCAAAGTTTTAAGACACCTCTTAATAAGAATGGAATTTGTATTTTTATTGCATTCAAATTATAAAAAGAGTGGAGTATTTTTCCTCTTTCAATTTCCATTTCTTCAGCAAGTTTAAATATTTGTTCTTCGAGTGCTCTTTGCTTTTTATTATTGTCAATATACTCCTTCCAGAATAATGGCCATCTTAAGAAGTCAGCCTTATAAGGTATTTCATACATTTGTGATACCATATCATAAATTCCAGCCCTAGATAAAATACTACTCGAAAAAGTTAAATAATTTCCACCAAAATATCCTTTCCACTGATAAAAAGGTGAACCACCGGAGTTATCCCATCTACGGTAATGATAACAATATCTTTCGAATGATTCTCTTCCACCCATCAGCTCTCTTTTTGCTATATTTATTATGCTTTTTTTCAGCTTTGAATCACTTACAATATTCATTAATGATTTAAGTAATTGAGAGGGCTCAATATTCTTGGAAATTGGTTCTGTGAATGATAATTTATATATCTGATTCAAGAAATTTTCATAATTCTCCAATTCCTTAAAACTAAATCTGTTCAATACTTGATAATAGATATCCCTGGGTGGATCTGATGCGTTATATTTTGATATGACGTGCTTTACGTACTCATCTATCAGCTCACTATTGGTTTTTTCAATTACTTTTATTAATCCTTTTGGGAACTTTCTTATGGCATATGTCAATTCTTTTGAATCTTCTGTTGTATTCAAAACATAAATCTTATCATGAAAGATCAAGGATTCTAATAAATTTGACAAATTAAAAATATGCATAGCAGAAGGAGACATTTTACTCTCAATCAGTCTATTCGTAAAGACAAATGTACTACCATCCATTAAAACCTTTTCCATATGTCAGATTGCCTCTTGATTGATTCAATTTATTATGATTGTTCAGATCGTCTGAGTATATTTATCGTTTTTAGACTCCTAGTTTAGTGGGATAACAAAATTGTATTCTTGCTTTATTTTGCATTTTATTTTAAACACATAACGGTTAAATCAGTGGTTGAAAACAAACTAAACTTTAAAAAGTAATGAGTGATTCTAACATATGACCATTTCTTAATGAAGTTTGCCGTTTTCAATCCACTGCATTTTTAGGTTATATGACAGTTTTATTAATTTCTTTCCTCTTTCTATAATGAATGTTTATGCAATTTAATCATGTAAAGTTTGTTTAGACTAATTATTTGTACATGCTTATTTTCAAAATTGATTAGCTAATAATAAATTATTCTTTAGCTTCATGATAAAAGAATATATGTCTTTGTGTATATTTATCTGAAAGATCAAGCATGTATTCAGAAAATCTTGGTCCCTTTGATTGGCCTTCTGGAAATATTGATTTAATCTTTGGCTCTATATCAAGCACGTATGAAAATCGATCTTTAGCAGCAATAGCATAATATATCTCTATACCAACTGTTTCATCAAGGTTAAATTTAAATTCATATAATATACCCCCCTCAACAAAGCTTGGATCATATTGATTATGGAATATTGGGTATATTCCTTTTTCATCAAGACATATTATGCAAACCCAACAATCCCTATTTGCCTTAATCGACAGGCTAATTTCGTCACCACTATATGTAATATCACCAAGTCTTCCGATACGTTTGCCCATATCATCATTAATGTGATAATTAAGGTATAAAGAGATAACAGGTTCTTCTAAATCTATTCCGGAGATATGTACATTAAACAATCGTTTTGTTAGGATGTAATAGCGGTGGCCTAAGAGATTTATCCGAGCACAGATGATTAACGTGAATAAAATGAATAGGATAATGAAGACTTTATTTAATAATGTCTTATTTCTTATCCATACCCATGTACGTTTGAACATAATCTTTTTTAAATCATTTAGAGACTCAGGTATGAATACCTTATTATTATTTTGCTTTTTTCCCATTGCTCTTTATTCACTTAATTCTTATTGAAATTGGGAAATACTCATCAGGTGTACCATTTTTTTCCCATAATACTGGTAGTTGATCTTTGTTAAGGTGCTTTTGAGTATAATTAAAAACATTTAGCCGTACAAACTTATAGAGTTCCCCAAGATCAACAAAGTTAGGATATTTTTCATCCATTGCTTCACCTTGAAGGCCTTTGAGTAAAAAGTATGTAAATACTCCATGTTTTATATTGTCATGTTCATATGATTTCTGAATACCACTTGCGGAACTAAAAATTACTCTATTTTCTTTGATTTGAGTAATACGTTGTCCAAATTCATTTGCATCAAGATTTGTAATTTTGTTACCACGACTTCCAAATCCAATCGTACCACTACGACATGCATCAATGAATGCAATAACATGTTCAGCTTTTGTATTAGCAATTAAATCAATTAATAAGTAATATGGATATCCAGACCGTGGCTTGTTCGGTTGAAAATCATACGTTAGTAAATATACATCACCTGGACGTAATGGATGGCATCTTGCATGTCCAGAAAAAAATATAAAAATTAAATCTCTTTGATTAGCCATAGTTAGAATTCGTGTTAGTATTTCATCAATATCTTGCTCACAAGCTTGGTTATTAATGAAGTCGTAAATTTCCCACCCACCACCACTAAACTTTGGATTCTTCAAAAATGATATAAAGGCTTTTGCATCATTATGAGCATATTGTAAATCAATTAGAGAATCTGGATTGCTTGAATGACGTTTAAGAAATTTATAATCTGATATACCAATTATGATCGCATATTTTTTACCATATTCACCTAATTGTTGACCATTTTTTATTTGAAATTTAATATTTGAAGATGGTCCTTTTATACCATTTTGATATATAAAACTGATCCTCAACCATTCAGATTTTGATCCATTGACATCTGACACCTGAATATTTAGTACATTGTCAAACTCAATTAGGTGGAGTGGTATAATAATTTCTGTTTGTTTATTCTGATAGTTAATACTACCTTCTATGGGTATATTATTATGAAGACAATTGATATCTTCTAGTTTATAAGCACCTTCATAATTTATTATAACTTCTATATCATTATGTTTCGTTGATGAAAATTTATTTTCCCAGAAAATCTTCGGAATATAATTTGTTTTTGTTTTAACTTGCGGTTTTGGTAAATCCTCACCATTTAAAGCAAAAGTGATATAATCAGAATTATTAAACTGATCGGCATAATATTCAAAATTGAATAAATTATTATCTATTCGCCATGCAGCAAATTTTTCCGCTTGTTTCGAAGAGTGAAAATAGCCATAAGGTGTAAAAGTAATAAAATCTGTTTTATTAAATACATATGTTGTTGCAAGCAAGCTACCATCTTTAACGCGCCAGAATCTTAGGCTGTTATCAGAACTGCCTGAGATAAGAATATTACTATCAGGTGAATAGGTTAATGTGGTTATATCGCTTGAGTGTCCAATTAGAGTATGTAATAGATAGCCAGATTCTATATCCCATATTTTAATAGTATTGTCTGTACTACCCGAAGTTAACGTTAAGTTATTAGGTGCAAATACTACACAACATACGGACTTTGAATGCCCTATAAAATTGTGTAAAATATTTCTTGTGCGATAATCCCAAAGTTTTACAGTTTTATCATAACCTCCAGAGGCCAAAAATTTCCCATTTGGAGAAAAAGCAACATCATATATAGCATCATGTCCCTTAAAACTACCTTTAAATTGCCCTGAAGGAGCATCCCACAGCATAATAGATCCGTAGACAGTACCTGTAGCAAGAATATTATCTTTAGGATGGAAAGTAAAGCCGCCCATCAATTCCATCTCACTCTTAAAGCTGTGTGAAAGTTCATTAGTAGCTACATCCCAAAATTTGATGTATTTATAATCATTCAAAACGTAGTTTTTTGAAGCTAATATTTTATTATCAGGTGAATATGAAATTTCAGAAACATATTCTAAATATTCTTCCCAAATTTTTCTATAATGACAATGAATTGTATGATATACATTAATGCTATTATCCTGACTTGCAGAAGCAAGTCTATTCCCATAAGGTGATAATTCAATATCACGAATAGGACGAGAGTGAGATTCAATTATATTGCTAATGCCACCATAAGACATATCAAAGAATTTTATTGTATTATCTGAATATCCGATTGCTAACATGTTACAGTTTGGTATAAACTCAACATCAAAAGCTATTTTATCATGACCACTAAGATTTTTAATTATTCGCCCTGTGACGACATCCCAAAGAATAATACTCATGTCATCACTCGTCGAAGCTAAAGTGTTTCCATCTGGAGTGAAAGTTAAAGAATTAATATTCCTTGAATGACTTTCAAGATTGTGTAAAATTTTAGCCGAATTGACATCCCAGACAACAATTGAATTATAATCTGTGCTAGCCGCAAGAAGTTTACCATTGGGTGAATAAGCCAAATTGTAAACATTTTCATAGTTATCATCTAAGGTAAACAATAATTTTTTTGATTCAATTTCCCAAATTTTAATACCCTCATTATTACCACCTGTAGCTATTCTACTACCATCTGGTGAAAATGTGAAAGTTGAAAAATATCCTGCATCACTTTGCAATGTTAAATAAGGAATATCTGTATCGATGTTGTATATATTTATAATACTATCTTCCCTCGTTGACGCAAATCTAGTACCATCTGGCGATATGGCTAAAGGAAATTTTTCATATCCCTCACTAGCTTCATATATATTTAAAATATTACCATTAAGCATATCCCATACTATAATTGTATTATCTTCGCTGCCTGAGAACAGTAATTTCCCATCAGGAGATAATATTACTTTATAAACACCACATGCATGCCCTTCAAAAGTTCTTATTATTTTGCCAGTATAGGCATCTAATATACGTATATTATTGTCATTACATCCAACAACTAAAGTTTTTCCATTTGGTGAAATTGCTATATCATGAATAGAGCCACAGGATATCGCAATAGTACGTAAAAGCCTACCAGTAGATACTATCCAAAACTTAATTGTCTCATCGTCACTGCAGGTAACTAATATTTTACCATCTGGAGTGAATGCTGCGCCCTCAACCCAACTAGAATGACCATTCTGTATTACTAATTCTGGCATCTTGTCAGTAGTTGCAGAATATGCCATACAAACAATGAAATATGAAAACAATAATGCACTTTTTATCAGTATATCTGTATTTAAAATATTATCGGTTTTAATTTTTATAGTATTAATAATCAGCTCAACTAATTGGAATGTTTTGTACATTTCGGTTTCTTTCATTGAATTTAAATACATATTTATAATCTAAATTTTTAGACATATAACCTAGTATCATACGGCCTATATGCTTTTATGAGAAGCATCTATCCCGATTTCACTATTGTAATAATATTATTATTGGATTCGGGATGCTTTTTTAATAGCCCTTGATGTCTTCTTTTATGACGATACGGTCCTAAAGATCCAGTTTAAAAATGGCGCTCAGCGGTAATTCCCACAATTTGTGAACCGGATTCCATCCACCACCAGTGATACGTTCTTAAGCAGATAGCATTTATCCTTTGAACATGCAGAATATCAATCAAAATAAAGTATATTTTTATCAAAAGTCAAGAAAATTTTCGAAATTGGATTCAATGTGATAATGACCTGACAGGTCTTAAAGACCCGTCAGGTTTTAAGGTTTAAGGAAGTTCATGGTGTAGGATAAAAATTTACTGTATTTACTATCCAGAACAAAGCCCACATTGTCTGTCAGTTTTAAGACTGCTTTTTTACGCTGATAATCAGGATCGGGGACGACTTCGGTGATGGAGAGGATGCCGTTGGGTTTGAGTGCTTGGAATATTTCTGCCAATGCTTTTTTCTTGTCCGGGATTTCACCGAGAACCGTGACCAGAATGGCACGGTCAAAATAGTTCGTTTTTTTGAGGTGGCCTTGACCGGCCCCGCCCAAGATGGTTTTCACATTGTTGAGTTCGTTGGTCTCAATTCGTTTTTTTAACTTCTTCAGCATATTCTCTTGTATGTCCAGAGCGACCACTTCGCCGGTTTGTCCGACTAGTTTGGCCATGGGAATGGTTAGTCGCCCTGGTCCGCACCCGACATCCAGAACCCGCATACCCGGATGCAGATCCATGCGTTTGATCAAAAGGGTACTGCCTGCCACGGATTTCATGTAAGGATTTTCAAGAAAGAAAGACAGACAAGAAGGACAGGGGAAAGGTTTTTTCCTCCTGATTGCAATAACAATGATAATGATCACTACAAAACAGCTCAGACCTATGGCTGTCAATTGACCTGATTGCATGATATTTCCTCAAAGATAGCTATATAGTCCCAAGGATAATCGTTGAACCTATTCCAACCGCATCCAGAATCCCCATCCCCAGTTTTCCGTGACTTCAGAGCGGAGATAGACGGTATTTTCTCCTTGCTTGATCGGGAGTTCGATTTCAAACTGATCCGGTTTGAGCCTGCAGTCGTGGTTGGCTTCAGGATCGTTCCAGCCCCGTTTGGGACCTTTGAATACCTGTTTTCCGTTACACCAGATCGTGCACCGGTCTGTATAGGTCACCCATGCTTTTTGTATTTTGTCCGACCCTGAAAGGATGGTTTTTCTGGCAAAGACCGTTCCTTGTCTGTTCTGCTTGGGGAACAACGCGCCGACATTCAATACACCCCGTTTATCGGTTTTGGCTTTGATCCATTTCATATCCGGTGTATTTAATTCTGCAGGCAGACTGTCCAATCCGAATTCAGAAGGCTGAGGAGAGGTAATCTCCCATTCACGAATAATATTTTGATCACGCACTTTGTGCCAGACATCTTTTAGAATAGGCTGGACATCTTTTTTCGAGAGCGCCGTGACGCGAAAATTGCGGAGATAGGCCTTTCCGGTGTGATAAGAAAAAAAACGGACACCACCTTTGGAATACGGCATGTGGTACACCGTAAAGACAGGTTCTGTGTCGTCATTGATATAGGCATTAACAATCGTCTCGCCGACATCGATTCGAAATTTGATCCATGTATCTTTTTCAATCACTGGAAATTTTTGGGATACAGGCCAGAGTTTCCAGGCTGAAGCGCCTTCTTTGTTGCCTCCCTCAAAGGAGAGCGCTTCCAGAATGATCTGATGGGTCGTATCAAATGTAAAGAACTGGATATTGAAGCCGCTTGATCCGTCATCCTGAACATGGCAGTCCAGTCCGACCCAGTGTCCACCGGTCGGCAGAATTTCAATTTCAGCGCGGTAATTGCGCCAGGTTTCGTCTCCGACCCAGGGAGGATTTTCAAGAAATTTTTCCGATTCGAGCTGATAGACTTTGCCGTAAACTGGGTGGACGACAAAATTGTCCGGAGCCACTCTCCAGCCTGGTTGCACTTTTCCGTTCAAGGCATCCTGAAACAGTACTTTACCTTTTTGATACTGGATGCACGAAATAGGAAGGAGTAGTACACACAAGGAAAGCCATATCATGAATTGATATCCAATGCGATTCATGGATTGTTCCTTTCTTATTGGTGTTTTTAAATCCTGACTGTTTTACCGCACTGACTGCATTGATAATGGTAGAAATGAATCCTTCCTCTGCATATCGGACAGGACCACTTGATATGCTGATATTCCAGATAGTCTTTCATTCCCAGGTTCTTCATCATCTCGAAGTTATTTTGAATATCATGTCTGTATTGAAATTTCCAATCTCCCGGATGGGAATCAATCAATTTCTTTCTGATGAGCTGACACGGAAATTGATCGCAGTCAATGCAAAAATGTTGTTTTTTTGTATTGTAGCAACAGTTTCTGATTTTGCAGGCCCACTTACTCGTTCGTTTTTGTGTTTTGTCCTCTGAAGCACATCCAAAGCAGGTTCGATTAAAAGAGGGACAGGCGCCGCAAAAAACACCGCAGGGCGCCAGTTCTGCAGAAAATTCGGGGGGGTGTCCCATTTTATGGTCTCCCACTGATTTTATTTTAACATCAACATCTTCTGTGTCTGCTGTTTGAACCGGTTGTTGGCGTAAACCAGTTCAAGCCGATAAAAATAGACACCGCTTGCCATGATCTGTCCGTTTTCATTTAAGCCGTTCCATTTCAATACATAATGGTCCGGTGATTGATTTTGATTGACAACGGTTTTGATGTGTTCTCCATTCAAATTAAAAATGGTGATTTCAACGTGGGCGTTTTCAGGAAGTGTATATTCAATCTGGGTTTCCAAATTAAAAGGATTCGGATAATTTTGAGATAAGGGATATGCTTCAGGATCGACGGATTCGTTCCTGTTGCTTTTGATTTTTGAAGTTCCCTCCGGGTATCCGATCGATTGGGCCAGTGTAATTTCCTCATCATCCCCGAGCTGCAGTGTGGTGTGCAGGGTTTCCCGGTCGACGTAATCGCGGACGAATGTGGCCAGTCCCGCAGAAGCACAGAACAGATAGACATTTTGACTGATAAAACCGGTGTGTGCATAGGAAAAAAGATCGGCTTTGCCTGAAAATGATAATTGAGCCAGATTTGCCACATAGACGAGATTAACCGGTGCATCGCCTGCTTCACTCTGTAGACCTGTTTGTGAGCGGATATCCTGATCCAATATCATTTTTAGGGTATGGGTTGACGGCTGGTAGAGGTACAGGCCATCTGCAGTGGATACATAGATTTTCATGTTGTAGATGGCGTAAGCAGAAGGGACGGTTCTCTTTCCTTCCGAAGGACGGTTGATGCCATAGGCGGTCCAGAGCAGATCAGAAAGCACCTGCAAAGGGATTTCTGTGCTGCTGAATGCACGTATCGTTTTGCGACTGTCTAATGCTTCCATCAATGGCATGCCGCCGGTTTTTTGAGGTGCAGGCAATGAGATATCCTGAGCAGATACTAAGGAGCTTGTGAGGTAAAATCCCATCAAAATATTAAAACCTGTTTTTTTGAATAATTTGAGCATATCAGTCTATCCTTTTCATTATCAAACAACGGGGTGATCGGTTTTCGTTTTACAAAAGATCCAGTTTGTCAAAAATCAAGGTGGTGTTTCTCTCGCCCCAGAAGGTTTTGGAGTATTGGTGAATCGAAAGTGTTTTTCCATTTTCCTGAAGTATCCATGTTTCGGTGGAAATCATTTCCATTGGCTGGCCGCCCCGGTGCATCGTGGTTTTGGATACAATGATCAGTGAATCCACTTTTTACGACCAGTTGGCGGTTTTGATTCGCGGAGAGTTCTGGAATTCCGATTTGCAT
>CAZIAH010000076.1:0-20524 GCA_964537715.1 uncultured bacterium
TTGTCATGACTATAGTTAAAGCATACAAAATTCGCCTTAACTAGTCAAGAGCCTTGAAAAATTGCTTGCTATTCACCAAACAGCATTGTACATTTTACTGCTCTTTATTTTCTAAATTCCTTTCATTCAATTTGAATATGATGGCTTAATGCATGAGTATACTCATGCTCATTTTAAGTGATACTCATACTTGCATACGAAATCGTTTTCGGGATCAATTAAACATAACTTCCAATAGGAGGATAAATGTATTGTAGGAAAATATGGGTAATTTCATGTCTCCTGCTGTTTTGTGTCGGGTCTTTGCTTTATGGAGGGACAACCGGTAAAATAGCCGGGCGTGTCATCGGTACGGATACGGGAGATCCTCTGATGGGCGCGAATGTTTTCATTGAAAACACGTCACTGGGTGCAGCAACCGATGCAGACGGCGAGTATTATATCATTAACATACCACCGGGGACTTATAATGTCAAGGTCCAGATGATGGGGTATATTACCCAGCGTGTTGAGAATATCCGTGTTACGGTCGATCTAACTACCCAGTTAAATTTTGATCTCGATATGACCGTGCTTGATGCCCAGGAATCGGTCGTCATTACTGCCCAGAGAGAAATTCAGAAAGATTTAACTTCTTCAGAAGTATCGATCAGTTCGGATCAGATCGAAGCTCTCCCTGTTAAAGGGGTTTCCGAAATTCTGGATTTACAGGCCGGCGTGGTGCGTGATGCGGCAGGCGAGCTCCATATTCGCGGGGGAAGAACCAATGAAATTACATACATGGTAGACGGTGTGCAGGTGATCAATCCGCTCTATCGAAGTTCCGGAATCAGTATCGATGATCAGGCCATTGAGGAACTAAAGGCTATCACAGGAACCTTCAATGCGGAATACGGACAGGCATTGTCCGGTGTGGTCAACATTGTCACCAAAAAGGGATCGGATAAATTTTCGATCAACGCCACGGCTTATTTCGGCGATCATTTGAGTTTTGATAATGATTTGTATTCTGTGATGGACAACACCGAATGGATGAATATGATGGCCAGGGCGATATCGGAGGAGAATTATTTGACTCTGGACGATTTTCTTGCCTATATGGATCAAAATTATCATCTGACATTGGAGCAGGTCATTGAGAAAAGCATGAGCGGGGAAAAACCCTGGCTGGAAAAGAAACCTTACTTAAATTCCTATGAACCTTGGAAAAACAGGGATCTCCAGTTGAATTTATCGGGGCCGGTACCGGGAACCGGGAAAAGAATTTCCTATTTTCTGTCCGGACGTTATCGGTATAATCCCGGACACGAACACGGCAAACGCTATTTTATGCCGTGGGGCTATCAATCGCCCGAGTCCGATGCACTGCATACTTTTGAAACGGCGGATAACGAGATTGTGCCGCTGTACTTGTTTGAAGGCGTTTCCACCCAATCGAAAATTTACTTCCAATTGACCAATGCATTGACATTGAGCTACGGTATTTATTATAACAAGGATCATACCTATCAGTTTGATTTGACATATCCCTCCTATCAATACAAATATGTCCCGGATGCCGGACGAAATTACTATACGGATCGTTACACTCAAATTTTAGCTTTAACTTATGTCTTTTCAAAGAGTACATTTCTGGATCTCAAGGCCAATACCTATTACAATCATCATAAAGAATATCTCTATGAAGATCCGTATGATTACCGGTATATGCCGACCAATGCCGGGGATTTTGCCCAGTATGTTTTTAATCCCTCACGTGAGGAAAACATCTATGCTTCCACACAGCCCAGTGATTTCAGGTACTGGGGAAATGATCCAACACGAACCACGAACATCACCAAATACACATCCATAAATGCAGATTTGACCAGTCAGGTTACAAAAAGACATCTAATAAAAACGGGTTTTTCTGCGCGGCTGCACGATCTCAGCCGGGAGAATTATAATCTGCAATTTTCCCAGGTGGATTACCGTCCCATCATTCCCGATAAATCCTCGCCCTATCGCACCGATTACGAGGCAAAACCGAAAGAAATGGCGGCCTATATTCAGGATAAAATCGAATTCAATGAACTTATTATCAACATCGGGTTGCGTTTCGATTATTTTGATTCAGACGGCCGTGTACTGACCGATCCTATGGATCCGCAAATCTACAAGCCTTTCAAATTAGAACATATCTATAAAGATTATGTGCCAGGGATGCCGGACAGTCTGTTGGATCAGCTAACAGAATATACGCCGGAAGAACGGGCAGCATTCTGGTATAAAAAAGCAAAACCCAAATATCAGATCAGTCCGCGGTTCGGCATCTCATTTCCGGTAACAGACCAGGGCGTGATTCATTTTTCGTACGGTCACTTTTTTCAGAATCCCGAATTTCAATACCTGTATGAGAACCCAAATTTCTGGATTGCCGGTGCCGGGTCACGAAATCTGGTGGGAAATGCCGATCTCGATGCCGAACGTACCGTGATGTACGAGCTTGGATTGCAGCAGCGATTGATGGACAATATGGATTTCGATCTGACAGGATTCTACCGCGATATCCGCGACTGGGTGGGTACGGGTTTCCCGATAGATACCTATCGGGGATCGACCTACTACAGTTATGCGAACAGAGACCATGCGAAAGCCAAGGGGATCACGTTGTCCACCACGTACCGTTCACGCAATTTATCGATTAATTTTGATTACAGCTATATGGTGGCCAAAGGGACGTCTTCGAATCCTATCGATGCCTATAACGATATTGCTGCGGGCAAGGCACCGCGGGTTCAGCTGGTCAATTTGAATTGGGACCAGCGTCAATCTGTCAATATCGTATTGACCTACTCGAAACACGGCTGGATCACCACGCTGAGCGGAACCATGAATTCGGGTCTTCCTTACACACCTTCTTTTGTTCGGGGTGAATCCACGGGAGGAAGCGCGACAGTCGGTTTGCAGGAAAACAGCGAACGCCGGCCAACCCTGTACAATCTGGATTTGCGTCTATCCAAATCGATCCATGTTTTCAGAACCCAGGTTACTTTTTTCTGTAACGTAACGAATCTTCTTGATATTCGCGGAGTCCAGAATGTTTACGCCGATACGGGTAAGCCGGATTATTCACTGGAAAATTATACGCTGGCCGATCGTATTGTCGAGCTTTCCAGTATAGAAGAATATTATGCGCGTCCCGGGAATTATACAGGTCCCCGGTTTATCAATCTGGGCGTGCGGTTAAGTTATTAAGGATAAAGAGGTAGGATTATGAATCTGACCCATCGAATTCGAGGAAAGATAAGAATGAATCATTTCAGACATCATACAGCGATACGCTTTTTAGCCGTATTTATTGTGCTTGCTGTTTTTGGCACAGCATCTTATGCGCAGTCTATCAGTGGAGTGGGTACAACGGCAGCCTCTTTTCTAAAAATTGGTGTCGGTGCCCGTGCGCTTGGCATGGGCGAAGCGTTTACCACCCAGGCCGAAGATATAACGGCACTCTACTGGAATTCGGCGGGGCTGGCGCACATCGACCGGATACAGGTTCTGCTCAACCATTTTGATTATATTTACGATCTCTATTATGAATACGGCGGTGTGGTAATGCCCGTTTCCAATGTGGGGACCTTTGGCCTCTTTTTCCAATATCTGGGCATGCCGGATATCGAACGGACAACCGTGGAATATCCGGAAGGAAACGGAGAGAAGGTGTCGGCCAATTCCATGGCAGTAGGCATTGGTTTCGCACGGGCACTTACCGACCGTTTCGCAATGGGAGGCAGTGTCAAATATATCCGGGAGAAAATTTGGAATTGTCAGGCTTCGAGTATCGCTTTTGATGTCGGATTGCTTTATCGCACTTTTTTTAAGAATATTAAGATCGGCATGTCCATTGCCAATTTTGGAAACGACATGCGGATGACCGGACGAGATTTACTCGTTCAGCATGATATTACCGAACTCTATGCCGGAAACAGTGAAACGAACAACGCACACATGGATACGGATGCCTTTCCGCTTCCTATACTGTTTCGCGTCGGACTTTCTGTGAATATCGCAGAGGATATTTTGGGGTTATCGGAACATGACTGGATTGTCGCTGTGGATGCGATCCATCCCAATGATGATCACGAATCTTTGAATGTCGGTTCGGAATTACGGGTCTGGAATCGGGTGAGTTTTAGAACCGGATATCGTCATTTGTTTCTTGAAGACCGGGAAGGGGGATTCACTTTTGGCATGGGTTTGCATCTCAACGTAGTCAACACGGTCATCGATCTGGACTATGCCAATATCGATTATGGACGGCTGGACAGGCATAATAAATTTTCATTGATTTTTACACTTTAAAATAAGTCAGAAGGAAAAGGAATCGTACTATGAAGAAACAAGCACTCATTTTTACTATACTATTTTTTGTCGTCCTGTCTGTTCAGGCTGAGGAAATCGGGTACGGTAATGTGATTTATCGTGCACGAAATCTTCATCAGGGCAATTTGATACGTGTTACTTTTCACAATCACGGCATGATGGGTTCACAGAAAGGCGATCAAAGTCAGTATTATGCGGGTGAATGGCCCAAAGGAACGGGCATGGAACAAATGGGGAACACGTCGGCCTATGTGATGTCGAGTATTCGTGTTTTTGCGGGATTGGATTCGGTGAGCGGTGATTCCTTGTACGAATATGTGACTCCGGCCATCTTTTGCGAAGGGTGGGATCCTGATCTTTTTTCGCACGATTCACTGGGCACGTTTTATGGTTTTGAACCGCTTCCGGGATATTTGAACATCACCCAGAAGGAAGCCGATCCGCAGCGTGCCGTGGCAATGAGCCACGAGCCCTTTACCTGGCCTTCCTTCTGGCCGGATAAGTTGGATGATGCCAATGATCCGGGATGGTCCGGGCACTGGAATGGCTATTTTGGCAAGGATCAGGTGAATTCCGACGAAGAGAGCTATTTTGTGATGGACGACTATCAGTATAAAAAACGAATCCGGGGATTTTCTCTTCCGAAACCTGTACCGAGTGAACCTGACCGGGGAGGTCTGGGAATCAGGTTGTCCGCGCGGGGATTGCAGTGGGCCAATCCGGATGCCGAGGATTGTATTTTCTGGCTCTATGAAATTCGAAATTTCGGAGAACTCTTTCTGGATCAGGTGTTATATGGCGCCAATGTAGGCGCTTCCAGCGGCGGTCTGGTGAATACTGCAAACAGTGACTATGCGGATGACGGCGCCCGATATTATCGGGAAAGCGCACTGGCTGTAAATTACGATCTCGATAATCAAGGTGTTGGAGGATATACACCGGTTCCTTGGGTGGGATTTGCCTACCTGGAGAGTCCGGGCAATCCCTATGACGGCATCGACAATGATGGTGATGGATATAACGGAACCGGTGTCAATATGGAACAGGTCATGGAGAACGGAATATTCGGTGACGGCATTGGTGATTTCAGCCGCGTGATACAGGTGGGAGGGCCGATCATACTCATTAATTATGAAAGCGGTCATTTTGAAAGAACCCTATCCACAATGCCGGAAAATGGAATCACGTTTACGCGTAATGGTACGGTTTATACCATCCTGCCGAATCATCCCGTCAGGGAGTTACCGCGAAATGGCGTGGATGATAATTTAGATGGGCTTATTGATGAGAGCGATGGTGCTGAAATCGGGGAGGATGAGCCTGTTTCTTACTATCTCTATATCTATGACAGCCAGTACAATCAACGCTATTATAAAGCGATTGATTATTACAACAATATCGGGGTCGATAACACCATGATTGATGAAAGACGGGATGATGGTATAGACAACGATAATGACTGGAATTCCAATTATGATGATGTTGGATTGGATGGCAAACCCGCCACAGGGGATTACGGCGAAGGCGATGGGCTGCCGACACCTGGACAGGGAGATCTTCCCGGCGAACCCAATATCGATCAAGTGGATGTGGATGAATCGGATCAAATCGGTTTGACCAGCTTCAAGTTTTTTCAATACGGCACCGTGACTTACAGCAATGACGATCAGATGTGGGAGCTGTCCTATCCTGGATTTTTTGATCTCGGCACTACCGAAACGGCAGATTGGGATTATCTGTTTTCATCCGGATATTTTCCGCTGACTTCGAAGCAGGAGGAATTTTTCTCTGTGGCCATGTTGTATGGATGGGATGAGAGCGATATTTTGAATAATAAAGATATTGTTCAGAAGATTTATAATTCAAATTACAATTTTGCAATTGCACCTGTCAAACCGGAACTGCGTTTTGTGGCCGGTGACAAAAAGGTGACACTTTTTTGGGATACCAAGGCCGAAGACAGTTGGGATCGCTTTCTTAGTGAAAACGGTCTGGACCCCTATGATTTTGAGGGATACAAAATTTATAGAGCCACCCATTATACTTTCGAAGATGCCGGTTCGATTACAGACGGTTTGGGCTATGAACGGTATAAACAGCCGATTGCCATTTATGACAAGGTCGATGACATTTACGGCTATTTTCAGGACACCTTTGGAACGGGTATTCAATTTAATTTGGGAAACGAAACCGGTCTGGTGCACACTTTTGTGGATTCACCATTGGTGAACGGAATTACCTATTATTATGCTGTGACTGCCTATGACCACGGAGAACCGGCAATTAACATCGGTCCTACCGAAACTACAAAATATATCAATGTGGATCAGTCCGGCAATTTTGTCACGGGCGAAAATGTAGTGGCTGTCACGCCTCAGGCTCCCTCAGCAGGATATGTAGCGACCTCCTTCGATCAAACTCCCGAATTGGTCGGAGGTGGGTATACAAGTGGAGTAGTGGGTGTGAATATCATCGAACCGGATGTACTGGCCGATGGGGACGAATATGAAATTCAGTTCCTGGATATTTCCATGGATCAGGTAGACAATGATCATGACGGTCTTGTCGATATGGAGGATATCGATGAATCGCTGCCAATAGTCACAACAGGATTTGTATTGAATAATATTTCAAAATCGACTCTCGTTGATACGATCATGTTTCTGAATTACAGGGAAGTGGGCGATTCACTGGTACTCGCGAGAAATTTATTTGATGACGGTTACGATGACGATCCCAGAAGCGCATACGCTCTGGTCGGAGGAATGCAAATTTATGTACGGCTCGCTCCTCCGGGGTTGGTCAATGATGCAGAGAATCGTATTATCAATGGGGTGCAGGCCAGTGAAAGCCTGGGAGAAGTCACCGGCTATAACCTCCAATTTTCAGTATACAATGAAGAGAGTTATGAACCGGGAACGGCGTTTCCAAGGACATACGAAATTGTTTTTTATGATGAACTTGTTTCAACATCGGACACAGCTTTCCTTCCGGTGGCCGGAGGTACTGCAACGAAAAAACTGTATCCCAGAGATGCGAATTTTATTGTTCATGATCTGCGAACAGGAGAGGAACTGCCGTTCGGTTTTGAAGACAGATCCAGATCGAGAGATATCGTAGAAAGAGGATATTTTTCAGCCTCCGATCAGATCGTTTTCTTTGAAAGATTCCCAAACGATTCCATGCTGATCACATACAGGTTGTTCAATGATGTCACAAGCGATACGGGGTTTTATAATACATACGGCCGGACAATTGGCGCCGGAGATACGATTCGTCTTTATCCGATGAATCCTTTAACAGGAGATTCAAAATACCGGTTTAAATTGAGCGGACATAAAGTAGACAAGAAAATAGCGCGAAACAATTTGAACAAGATCAAAGTGGTACCCAATCCTTATGCGGCTGCGGCGGTATGGGAGCCTCGTAATCCGTATTCCTCCGGCAGGGGACCGCGCAAAATCGAATTTATCCATTTGCCCGAGAAATGCACGATTCGTATTTATGCTGTGGACGGGACCTTGGTCAGAACCTTGGAGCATGACAGCCCGATCAATGACGGATCGGAATCCTGGGACTTGATGACGAAAGACAATATGGATCTGGCGTATGGCATATATATCTATCATGTAGATGCGCCGGGAATTGGTGAGCATATCGGAAGGATGCTGATCATAAAATAGGATGGCATCCAATTCGACAGGTTGATGAGAAATTGTACTGAGATGGACTGCTTCAGTACAATTTTTCATTTTACACTGAGACTAATTTATCAAACCGTAAAAATGAAATCGGGAAAGATGTGAAGACGATTTGCAAAAAACCGGGTTTTTTCTCTTTGCTGTTTTATGCCATTTTGATTTTAAATCATGGATGCAGTAAAAGAGAAGCGATCGTCGCCAAATTCGGCAAACACACCATCACATTGAATGAATTCCGGATGGCTTATCTGGAAGTGATCAAGCAACCCGGAATGTTCGATTCAAAGGCGCTTCGTGAAAATTTTCTCAATGAAATGGTCGCCCGCCGTCTGATGGCTGAAGAGGCCAGAAAATTGGGTATGGATGAAGATGAAAAATTGAGATACCGGATCGAAGCCTATCGGAATAAATGTCTTCGAGATATCCATTATCAAAAAATCATCAAACCTGAAATCAAAATCGACACAACGGATCTTAAAGACGCTTATGCCTTTTCACAGGAACAGAGGCATGTGAAGCATCTCTTTGCAAAAACCAAAGAAAAGGCGGACAGTCTTTACCGGCTTCTGGAACAGGGGTGGGATTTTGATAATCTGGCCCGTCGGGTATTTTGGGATACGGCTCTTGCCAATTCGGGTGGCGATCTGGGTTGGGTCTACTGGGATCAACTGGAGTATGATCTGTCCACAGCTGTTTTTAAGCAGCCTGTTAATGTGTATTCCAAACCAATCAGATCCCAATTCGGGTATCATATTGTGAAGGTGATCGATTATAAAATCAACCCTCTTCTTTCCGAGTACGACTATCGCACGCATCAAAGGAAAACGAAAATTTTGCTGGAATACAAAATCGGGGAAACAATCGCTCAACACTATGTTGAAAAAAGGGTCAACGAGGCAAAGGTGCAGGTTTATCCTATTCCCCTAAAATTCGTGGGACAAAAACTTGCTCAGATTTTGAAAAGAAAACCGAATCCTCTCAACCAGATGTCGGTTGCCCAACTGAGAGAGGAGGAAATCAATGCACTTGAACTGGGTTTGTGGGATATCCGGAATGAACACTTGGTAATCGTCAATGGAGACAAACTGACAGTAGGAGAATTTATAAGCAGTCTGAATTATATTCCCTATCAAGCCGTGTATCAAAGTTACAAAACTGCTCTTGATTTTGTCATTCGGGATTTTATTTTAACTAGAGAGGCCAGGGATTTCGGTTTTGCAAAATCCGGTGAACTCAGACAAAAAGTCAGACTTTTCGAAGAGAATCTTCTACAATCGAAATTTAGGGAAAAGCTCATTCGGGATATTACAGTTTCCGAAAATGAAATCAGGGATTATTTTAATCAAAGGGTGGCCTCAAAAAATAATGATGTCAAGTATGAAGATTTTCATGATTTTATTAACGACACAATCCGCTCGAATAAAAAACGGCAAGTGATTCCTGATTATGTGAATCGGGTTTCCAAGGAGATGAAGATCACAAAACATATGGATGTTATTCATACGTATTATGATGGTATTTTAGGAAAGAAGAAGCCCCAATGAAAAAAAAGATCAGTCCATTCTATCAGAAAATTTACGACACTGTGAAACGTATTCCTTCCGGTCAAGTTGCTACGTACGGCCAAATCGCCCGGCTGGCCGGTTTGCCAAAGCAGGCGCGCATGGTCGGGTATGCCCTGTACAATCTTCCCGAAGATCAGGTTATTCCCTGGCACCGGGTGATCAATGCCAGGGGAGAGATCAGTCAGCTTCCCGACCCGGAGTGGATGACGAAACAGCGTTATCTCCTTGAATCCGAAGGCATTGTATTCGATTCCAATGGACGGATTTCACTCACCCGCTTTCAGTGGTCTTCAGAGTAAATAGACAACGTACTTATAACGTATAAAGTAAAAGAAGAAAAAAGTATTGAAGATAGATGGAGGAACGAAAGATGCAGCTGAAGAATCTCTCTTTTTTGTCAATTGTATTACTGATGATAATATCGAATTTAACGGGTATTCAGGCGCAAGAGAAAACCGTTCAAAAGGACAACTCCGGCAAGCGCTCCACGATTGTCGAGGTGGACGGATATGCCTATCTTTCCGAGGACAAGACCATTAAAGAAATGCGTGAAGAGGCGCTTACCAACGCCAAGCGGGAGGCCTTGGAACGGGCACAGACGTACATTCAGAGCATTTCGAAAGTGGAAAATTTTCAGCTTTCATATGATTTCATACAAAACCAGGCAGAGGGAGCGATCCGCATATTGGAAAGCAATGATCACGGTATTACTGATGACAACCGGTATCATTACTGGATCAAGGCCGAGGTCGAATATTCCCTGAAACCTCCTGAAGGGAAAGCAGATCTCTCCTCCGATCTGACCAAAAATCCAGATGCACCATTGACAGTTTATGTGTGGACAGAAAAGTCCGAATACCAGGCCGGAGAAAAAATCCATGTGTTCCTGCAGGGTAATAAAGATTTCTTCGCCCGTGTTGCGTACCGGGATGTACAGGGGAATCTTTTGCAGCTTTTACCCAATCCGCATCGGAAGGACAATTTCTTTAAGGGCGGCAAAGTGATCAGCATACCCGGTAAAAGCGATCGCTTCGATCTGGAAGTCGGTCCGCCGTTCGGCATCGAGAATATCATCGTCTATGCATCCAGCGCGGAAATGGGCGATGCAAATATCACGAGCGTCAGCGATGCCCTGTACAGTGTCCAGGATAATCTGAAGGACTACGGGATGAAGACAAGGGGGGTGAAAATTGTGAAAAAATCTCCGGACGATGTGACGTCAGGCGCCGAGTTTTACGAGGCCAAGTGTGAGGTGAAGACGAGGATGTGATTGGAGGACTTACAGTGGACCGGGACAATATTTATCAGAAGTTCGGATTTCCGGTGAAATAAATATCAAATATCATCATTTGGACCAACAACAAAAGGAATCCTCACAATGAAAAACACCATCCGATTATTCATCGCCCTGTCAGTGCTGTTTGTCGTTTGTAATGTCCAAGCACAAAACAACCAGCAATTTGAAGTGGTTATTCAGAACGGTCATCAGAATGCGTGGAGCATGGTGACGGATCCAACCGGCCGGATTCTGGTCTCTTATGGGGGGCAGAATGACGACCTGAAATTCTGGGATATGCAGTCGGGACTGCTCCTGAAATCTGTGGATGAAAAGGGGAAAGGATACGGTGACCCTCTCTTTATCAGTAAGACAGGGAAATATCTGACAACCCGGGTCGGCAAAGAGATCTTTGTGTGGGATCTAAAAACACTCAACATTCAATACTCTTTCAAGCCATACGATCTGACGCCCAAGCCCGTCACTCAGACTCCAGATGGCAAATACATTATCACATCACCCCATGAAATGGGTGAAAAATATAAAGATCCCCTGCCCATAAAATTATGGGATATTGAAACCGGGCAGCTTTATAAGGAGCTGGAAGGAAAGGTATTAAGCGGCTTTTCAGGCAGTAATGAGTGGGGCGTGAAGGGACTGGTTCAGGATCCTGCCGGTCAATATCTCATCACAGCGATTTATGATTCAATCATCGTATGGAATCAGACAACCGGAAGAATCCAATCCTTCACAGAGAGTTTAGAATGGCCGATCTATAAATATGCCTATGATCCCTCTCGGAACTGCATTTTTGGGACAATCACTCACGATTCAAAAGTATATCAATGGGACGTATCAACTGGAAAGCTCATTAAGTCATTTACTCCTAAAGCTGCCACTGGAGAGATCAACATTGATGACAGTAAAAAATATATGGTGATTACCGGTCCTTATAATATCGAAGTGTTGGATCTGGCCACGCTTCAGCAGCTCTCCAAAGCACATCACTCCTACCCCTCTGAAGATGCCACTATTCATCCTTCAGGTGAGTACCTCATCACCCGGTCGCGCCGCTGGATTCAAATCTGGCGCCTGCCGGAGGCAGAACTGTATTATGAATTCGCGACTGGTCAAAATGAAGAATATATACGCGACGCACAATTCGACGCCTCCGGGAAACATCTATTGATACTCACCACTGAAAACATTCAGATGCTCGAACTGGCTTCAAAAAGCTTTGTCCGCGGTTTTGGCGAGTTCACCCCTGAAAGGGTCAAGGTGGCATTGAATCCGGTGAATAATGATCTCGTCATCACCCGGGGGGATGCGACATTGGATATCCGGCGATTTGACACCCTCAAACCCGTTCAGTCCCTAAAGGCACCGAGGCATCCGGAAAATGTAAAGTGGTCCAATACGCCTGATGTTTATGTCTCACCTGATGGCAGATATTTGGCCGCAGAGGTCTGGGAGGGAAGCTGGCACAATATCAAAATATGGGACAACCATGCAGGAACCCTGCTTAAAACAATCAATCCTTCTATTGAAGGCACCAAGTTGTTTTTTGTCGGATTCATGCCAGACAACTCCGGTTTTATCACAATGAATAACGGCAAATTCACTGAGGGGAAAGATGGTACATGGATATACAGCCGCTGGTCACTCCCTGATTTGGAGTTAGAGAAGACATCCGGAAAGATCAATGTTGGGGGAACCAATCGGGAGTACGCCCGTCCCCAGGCCATTGATCCCACAGGCAAATATATGATCCATTCAAAACATATCAAAATATATGATCTACAAAGAATGCGACTCATTAAAAAACACGATTGGCCGCGGCAAAAGCTCAAGAAACAGTGGAAAACAAAAGAACCGTTAAATGGATTTCCCATCCAAATGATACGGGGATTCAGTTTTGATGCCTGTGCCATCCATCCCTCGGGAACCAGCTGTGCTATAACGGGGTCTGACGGTAAAACCCGGTTCTACAGTCTTGACAAAAAAGGCATCCTCTTTAAGAGCAGCGAATTTCACGAAACCGACCAATTTGTGGCTGGCGGAAGACCCATTGCATACGATCCCTCAGGAAAGATAATCGCAGCAGGTGGCGCACTCTGGGATGTGGCCACGCGGGAAAAAATGAGAGATCTGCAGGGATATGTGGGTCTGTATGCTGATGATTTTTCCCAGTTTCTTTTTACCAAAGACAGCCGTTTTCTTCTTTTAAAGGACCGTGACCGCTGTATCAAAATATGGCGTGTAGATACCGGTGATCTGCTCAACTTGCTATTTTTCGGAAACGAATGGCTAATGTTCACACCCGACGGTTATTTTGATGCGTCCAGAAACGGCGGCCGCTTGGTGGGTCTCAACAAAGGGATCCAGGGTTTTGCGGTTGATCAGTTCGCTCTTAAATATAACCGTCCCGATATCATTCTGGAAAGAATGGGTATCGGCAGTGAAGCACTCATCAACCACTATGAGTCCCAATACAAGAGACGTTTGCGCCGGTTCGGAATCCAAGAAGCGGACCTCGCCTCAGAACTTTCCGTGCCCCAGGTAAAAATACTCAATACCAGGAGAAATGGCAAGTCTGTATCCGTCCAATTTTCCTTGAAGGATAATATCTATCCCCTCCAACGCTACAACATCTACGTGAACGATGTGCCTCTATTCGGTGGATACGGCAGGGAAATCTCCGGAAATGCTGTCCAAAAAACCGAAACTGTGGAACTCACCACGGGCACCAACAAGATCGAAGTGACCTGCTTCAATTCGGCCGGGGCCGAATCATTCCGGGCGATTACGTATGCTGAATATCAGGAAGAGGTTCAACCCGATCTGTACTATCTGGGATTCGGAGTCTCCCAATATCAAAATCCCGATTTGAATTTGAGTTATGCCCACAAGGATGCGCTGGATCTGGCGGACACATTTCAGGGACTGTCCGAAAAATTCGGAAATGTCCGTGTCAAAACCTTTACTGACGATCAGGTCACCGTTCAGAATATCAAGGAAGCAAAAACTTTCCTGAAAGATGCCAAAGTAGATGATATTTTCGTTTTGTTTATCGCCGGTCACGGGGTGTATTCAACGGGGCAGGATGCCACTTATTACTATCTGACGTACAATACGGATCTTGCCAATCTCTCTCAGACGGCTGCGGATTTTGATCTCATTGAGGACTTATTGCAGGGTGTCAAACCGCGGAAAAAACTGTTTCTGATGGATACTTGCGAATCGGGTGAGATCGATGAAGAAACGCAGAGTTCGTATTATACACTGGCGGATTCCAGAGGCATCAAGGCCAGAACATCTAGAGCAGTGGTTCTGAAAGAAAAGACAGAGAGACCCAAACGATCCTATCTGTACCAGAAAGACCGGTACATTTACAATGATCTGATCCGCCGATCCGGAGCCATTGTATTTTCTTCCTCCAAAGGCGGTGAATTTTCCTACGAGAGTGATGCGGTGCAGAACGGATTTTTCACCGAAGAAATCCTGAAGTGTCTGACTCAGGGTGCTGGCGATGCAAACGGTGATGGAACTGTTACCACAGATGAGCTCCGGAATTACGTCTCCAAGGCCGTTGCTGAAGAGACCGACGATGCTCAGCATCCCACGGTGGACCGGGACAATATTTATCAGAAGTTCGGGTTTCCGGTGAGCGGTGGATTCAATATCGATAATTAAGAAAATTACTGGAGGCATCATGATTCGAACGATGAAACTTTTTGCCATTTTTATGCTCTCGATTCATGCAATACTATCCTATGCTCAGAATGACAACCAAGATATTCGATTGGTCATTCAGGATGGGCACAAACGCAGCGTTCTTGATGTTGCTATCAGTCCTGATGGCAATCTGATCCTGACCGGAAGCGGCGACGGTACTGCCATCCTCTGGCGCGCTGACGGCATCAAGCTCTGCCAGGTACGGCCTCCTGATCAGGACGCTATCACAAAAGTGGCTTTTCTTTCCGGAAACCACACCTTTGTGACGCTGGATGGGAATGGTATCAAGGAGTGGGGCTTTTCCGGGAATCTTGTGCGCACTTTTGATCCTGTGGAAGACGTCGGAGCCCATTTAGCTATCAGCGCTGACGGGAATTGTGTCGCTGCCGCTGCACGTCATCTGGCTGTGTGGAATCGTCAGGGGGCGTTGATCGGCCAGTATTATCAGGATTATAACTATTCCTTCGAAAACATCGTCTTCGACCGGGACAATAAAATCTATGCGCAAACAGAATTTGAAGATGTTGAGACGGGTCATGAAGAGATTCGTTTTATCAGGCTGAATCGTCAGGGTCAGGTGGAGAAGGTCTTGGGGAGACTGCCTATGGATGGTCTTGAGGACTTGATGGGATGGTCTTCCGCAATTAGCCCTGATGGGAAATATGTGGCGACAGGGCATCAGGGAAAGGTGCTCCTGCGGGACTTCAAAGGCAAAATTGTCCGGACGATCAAGTTCGACCTGCGTTCCGTTTTATATCAGGACATGACCTTTGATACGGATACCGGTTATGAAGAATATGCAGAGCCGAGATCCATCACTTTTTCACCGGATGGGAAGATGCTCTACTTTTATGCTGGAGGTGTTTTTGTGCAAGCCGATCTGAAAGGCAATATAGTGAATATGGCTTCCGGTGGCGGGCAGAAACTCACATTCACGCCTGACGGCAAACGATTGGCGGCCGTCCGGTCTGACGATATCATGATTCTTGAATCCTCTGGAGAACAGCTCCATCGATTTCCTGCAAAGCGGGGAAAAGATATCAACCGCATCGTAGTGAGTTCAGACGGATCTTATTTTGTCACCTCTACAGAAAAGAGCGATGTAGAAGGTTGCTTGTCACTCTGGCATCAGGATGGCCGGCTTTTGGATACGGACATGCGGCACGTGAGCAGTCTAAGCCGATTGAATGATGATAACCGCTTTGTTACCTATTCCGGGATTTATGGTGAGAAAGAGCTTTTATTCTGGCGGATTAACAAAGACCGTCTTCTTTTGGAAAAGTCCGTTAAAATGGAGGACACCGATAGTTCTCCCCATGTTGCTTTGTCGCCGGATGGGCGGGTAGCTGTCGTCGGCGTGAAACAACGTCTGGAGTTCTGGGACCGCGATGGGAATCTCATTCGAACTGTGGATGATTTGAAAGATCCTGTGTATGACATTACTTTCAATCATGATGGAAATTATCTGATTGTAGCCACCCGATGGTTCTGGGAGCAAGGAGAAGAGGAGCCGGATTGTCTACTCATCTATTCGTTCGAAGGCGTATTGATCCGGGAAATCGCCATGAAAAACCGGCTTTCCATAATTCACGGGGCGGTTTTCCGCAGCATTCTGGATGTCAGCCCGGACAACCGCATTGTGATGGCCACGCAGCATGGATACGATATATGGGATATCAACGGGAATCTGCTGTCGTCAGTCCTGCTTTCCAAAGATGATGTGATCGCCAACGTGGCTTTCAGTCCTGACTACCGCACGATTGCGGCTCTGGGAGATAGTTATACCATCTATATCCGGACATTGGATGGCCAACCGGTGAATACGTTTCGGGTAGAAAATACGTGGGGCGGTTCTTCAGCTCTGGCCTTTCACCCGGGCGGCCGCCATATTTTGACCGGTGCCCTGGATGGGGCCATGCGCATCTGGAATATTGAACAGGGCGATCATGTTATTTGTATGAATGAGGGATCTGAATGGCTCTATATGACACCGGATGGCTATTTTGATGCGTCCAGAAACGGCGGATCGCAGGTGGCCATGGTTCAGGGCACAACACCCTATGCCATCGATCAATTCGCCATGCGCACCAACCGTCCGGATCTGATTCTGCAACGGTGCGGTCTTGCAGATCAAGAGACGCAGGCCTATTTACATACACAGTATCAGAAACGTTTGAAGCGCTTCGGGCTCAACGAATCCGATTTAGGTGACATTTGGCAGGTTCCTGAAGTTCAATTGCTTTCTGCTGAGCAGGACGGCAAATTTTTGGATCTGAATTTCGAGGTTTCCGAAGCCCACACCCGCCTCAGTCGTTACAATATTTACATTAATGATGTGCCCGTTTTCGGCGGTTACGGCAAATCCATCCAGGGCAAAAGACAGACGCTGCAGGAGCGGGTAGAGCTCACTTCGGGCACCAATAAGATTGAAATTACCTGTTTCAATACTGCCGGGGGTGAATCTTTCAGAACGATTACCTATGCCACCTGTCAGGATGACATTCAGCCGGATCTGTATTATCTGGGTTTCGGAGTTTCTCAATACCAGAATCCCGATCTGAATTTGAGTTACGCGCATAAGGATGCGCTGGATTTAGCAAACACATTTCAGGGTTTATCCGACCAGTTCGGGAATGTGCATATCAAAACATTCACTAATGAGCAGGTGACAATAGAAAACATCAGACAGGCCAAGTCGTTTTTAGCGGATGCCAAAGTTGATGACATCTTCGTTTTGTTTATTGCCGGTCACGGGGTGTATTCAACAGGTCAGGATGCCACCTATTACTATCTGACCTACAACACGGATCTTGCCAATCTGTCCGGAACCGCTGCAGACTTTGATTTGATCGAGAATCTGCTTCAGGGTATCAAGCCTCGGAAGAAGCTGTTTTTGATGGATACGTGCGAATCGGGTGAGATTGATGAAGAAACACAGAGCACCTATTATGCGCTGGCTGATTCCCGAGGGATCAAGGCAAGAACATCCAGGGCAGTTATCCTGAAAGAACGAACCGAACAACCCAAACGCTCTTACCTGTATCAGAAGGACCGGTACATTTACAACGATCTGATCCGGCGTTCCGGGGCCATAGTATTTTCTTCATCCAAAGGCGGTGAATTTTCTTATGAGAGTGACGTGGTACAGAACGGACTGTTCACCGAGGAGATACTGAAATGTCTGACGGAGGGTGCTGGAGACAACGACGGTAATGGAATCGTGTCAACTGATGAGCTTCGTAATTACGTTACCAAAGCTGTGGCCGCAGCGACGGAAGATGCTCAGCATCCTACGGTAGACCGGGACAATATTTATCAGAAGTTCGGGTTTCCGGTGAAAAAGTAAAGATTATCCCTAAAAAGAGAGCCTGTATGATTGTGAAACCGCCCAATTGTCTGATCTGTGATTCGAAGGAATTTACGCCCTTTCTCGAAGTACCGAACCGGTTTGATGTTCGGGAAAATTTCATGCTCGTAAAATGTTCGGCATGCGGCTTTGTCTATCTCTGGCCGAAACCGGAAACAATGGAGACATATTACGAGGATGCGGGTTATCAGCCTCATCAGGAAAAGTCTGAGACGTTTACGGATCGATTGTACCGGTGGGTGCGTGTTTGGAATTTGCTGATTAAGAAGCGTCTGATTGAAAAGTACAATAAGAAGGGAAAACTTTTAGATTACGGCTGCGGCACGGGTGCGTTTCTTTCGCATATGCTGCAATCCGGCTGGAATGTTCAAGGTGTGGAGCCCTCTGAAAAAGCGCGGTCCATTGGGATTCAGAACGGTCTGAATCTTCAGACAGGTATCGATCAGATCTCCGGTTCGTTAGATGTAATTACGCTTTGGCATGTTCTGGAGCATATCGAGAATGCTCATGAAGTGATAGATAATCTCTCCAAGAAATTGACACCACAGGGAATTCTGGTGATTGCCGTTCCCAATCGCGACAGTTTTGATGCGAAAATCTACAAATCCTGCTGGGTGGCGTACGATGCGCCGCGGCATTTGTATCATTTCAGGCCGCGGGATGTGATTCGATTTCTTGAGATGCACCGTCTTCAGCTTGTTTCAAAGCACTCCCTCTTTTTCGATACGTGGTTCAATGCACTCCTGTCCTGGCAGACGGAGTCAATGCTATCAGAAAAGCGATTCAATGTTTTCGGTTTGATTAAAGCCGGTTGGGTGGCATCGACCGCTTTTCTCAAGGAGTTATTTTATATTAATTCCAGTTCAAGCCTCGTGTATATTTTAAAGTCCGAATTATAAATTAAATACGCAGTCTGGTTTTTGTTGAATATTGATGGGTAGTGACTATCTTGAATGGTTAATAATTGAAAGGATTAAAACATGTCTGATTCAATGTTGACGGATATTGTCGCACAATGTCTGGATTTGGAAAAGAAGGCTATCCAGATTTATAAGAAGTTGAGAGATCGGACCAAAGAGGAGGATTTGAAAACTTTCTGGTCAGAGATGAGTGCACAAGAAGGCCAGCATGTCCGGTATTGGCAAGGTCTGTTCGATCTGGTCAAAGCGCGAAAGATTCCCGATGTCTTCGATCATCCGATGGATGTCTTGGATGAATTGAAGGCCGTCGAGAAAAAAATCGACTCCATTCTTCAGGGAGAAACGGATCTGTCCAAGACGGCCAATGCATTTCTGACAGCTTATCAAACCGAATACTTTCTTCTTCATCCGGCATTCGAAGCCATGTTTTTTCTCATGAGAAAACTCACGGGAGACAATTCACCGGAGGAGGGTTACCGCGGCCATATTCATGGTCTCATCGAAATGATGAGAAAACAGGGCCAAAATCGACCCGAGTTTGAATTAATCGCCGAACTGACAGGTCAGCTCTGGGAACGTAATCAACAGCTTGCGGGACAGATGGCAGATATTAAACGGTTGAGGCGGCTGCTCCCGATATGTATGTATTGCAAAAAAATCCGAAACGAGAAGGGATACTGGGAAGAGGTTGATAACTACATCAGTAATCATTCCGATACGGTTTTTTCGCACGGAATCTGTAACGATTGTTTGAAAGAGCGCTATCCGGAGGAGTTTGAGAGTTTGAATTCCCCGGAATCATAAAATTATTATCGGGGAGGGTTTTCATGTTTATTGTTCATGTTTTTGTTCATGTCAAACCGGATCAGGTGGAAGTGTTTAAGAAAGCGACCTTAGAAAATGTGCAGAACAGCTTGAAAGAACCCGGCGTGGCCCGGTTCGATTTTTGTCAGCAGCAGGATGATCCCACTCGATTCGTTCTTGTCGAGGTCTACCGGACGCCCGAAGATCCGGCCAGACACAAGGAGACGGCCCACTATCAAAAGTGGCGGGACAGCGTAGCCGGAATGATGGCCGAACCAAGGAACGGCATCAAGTACGATAATCTCTTCCCCGATGAAACGGGATGGGGATGAGCGTGCGCTTCGAATTTGCCACAGCTTCCCGGATTTTATTCGGACCGGATACGATCAAAGAAGCGGTTTCTATCATTGCCGAGATGGGTGGGTCTGCTTTGCTGATCACCGGAAAGTCTGTGGATCGGGCGAAATCGCTTCGGGCGGATTTAATCCGAAACGGGCTCCGCATTACTGATTTTTCCGTTTGCAGCGAACCAACGATTGAAATAATCACCGAAGGTGCGGGTCTGGCACGCAAAAATCGATGCGATATGGTGATCGCAATCGGAGGCGGCAGTGCGATCGACAGCGGGAAAGCCATTGCGGCCATGATCACCAATCCGGGGAATCTGCTGGACTATCTCGAAGTCATCGGAGGAGCGAAACCTTTAACAGAGAAACCAGTGCCCTGTATCATGGTTCCCACGACCGCCGGAACCGGGGCCGAAGTCACAAGGAACGCGGTCATCAAATCCAGTG
>CAZIAH010000077.1:0-20315 GCA_964537715.1 uncultured bacterium
AACAGCAGTATAATAAGTATTTTATTTTTTCAACTCCCTGATTAATGTTGCAGTACGGAATACACTCCCAAAGGATCCCCCAGTCAAGGCCCACTATACTCACACAATAGTCCCGACTCCACAAATGTCTACCACAATATTTCTTCCCAATTCTTTCATCGCGGTAAAACAAACCCGTCGTAACTTGCCTTTCAGAAAGCCTATTATGCGGGACACACTATATTTTGGCGCAACTGACAGCACCATATGAATGTGATCCACCTGTATGTTCAATTCTAATATATCTACACCCTCTTTCTGACCAACCAACCGATATAACTTACTACGACTGTATTCTGCTATATCTCCTTGAAATATTCTAAATCGATATTTCGGACAAAATACAACATGGTACTTGCATTCATAAATCGTATGTGTTAATTTCTTATAGTCATTCATTATACTGTACCTCCTTTCCTTGCACCTTTTAGGGAGGTACAGTATAATGATAATTAATATAATGCTAAAACCATTTGCCCGACCACTGCCTCAGGCAGTGGGTTTTTATGGTAAACCAAATCCATAACATATAATGGAAAACTACAATGGTTAGCTTTTCATTTCTTCAGTCAGTATTTCTAATTATATACGATAACAAAAAATTATATGCACTACCATCAATATTACGAGGTCTAAGTTGAGCGATTTTCGAAGGAAATCGCTTAACTTAGGTCAAGGACATTCAATGCATACCAACAAAATAAAAATAGCTTTCCTTTTAATTTTACTTTCCGTTTGCCTAAATAATGGTTTTTCCCAACAACCTATAAAATTTAAACGTATCACAGTGGAAGATGGATTGTCGCAGAGCTGGGTAAGGTGTATTCTTCAAGACTGGCAGGGTTTTATGTGGTTTGGAACAGATGATGGATTAAATAAATATGATGGATATTCGATAACCACTTATTATTCTGATTCTCAACACAGTCTTAACAGCAATTCGATTCTTACAATTTACGAAGACAAAAATAATAATTTGTGGATTGGAACCGACAAAGGACTCAATTTTCTTGATCGTGCAACTGATCGTTTTACTCATAATCCCAATTGGCCGCAAAGCGAGATAACTTATATTTTTGAGATGACCGATCACAAATTTTTAATTGCAACACGTGGTGATGGTTTATTATTATTTCATCCTGACAACGGCATAATTAAATCTTTTTTACCAGATCCGAATGATCTTTTCAGTTTAACCAGCCCGGTTGTTGAATGCATATTGAAGGACCGTCATGAAAATATCTGGATTGGTAGTAATAATGAATTGGCTTTATTCGATCCAGTAACTGAAAGATTTACAAATTTTAGGAAGGATGATAACAATCCATACAGTTTGAGCGGGAATAATGTCACCTCTTTACTTGAGGATAAAGATGGTCGCATATGGGTGGGAACTCTTAGAAATGGTTTGAACATTTTAAAATATGATTCTGATCATCCAGAAAACAGTCGTTTTATACATTACACCCACAACCCGGAAGTGAAGACCAGCATAAGTCCAGGTGTTATCGTTACATTATGGGAAGACAGCGCTGGTTATTTATGGATCGGCACTGAAAATGGTGGGCTCGATCGAGTCGATTTGAATCACTTTCAGGAAGACAATGTTGTTTTTGAACATTATGATTTTGACCCCTTCAACACCAATAGTCTTTCCAGTAATTCTATTTCTTCAATATATGAAGACCGCGATGGCGGCATCTGGATTGGAACCGATGGAGATGGCATTTGTTACTACCACCCTTTTAAAGAAAAGTTTATGCATGTGAAACAATTGCCCGGCAATCCCAACAGTTTGAATAATAAATTCATCAATTGTTTTTTCGAAGAAGGAGACAGCCTCTGGATTTGTACGGAAGGCGGCGTGAATTTATATAATAAAAAAAATGACAGTTACAAACATTTTATTCATAATCCGAATGATGATCGCACGATTGGCTCCAATGCAATCTGGACAATCTATCGGGATAGTCATCATAATCTTTGGTTCGGAACGTGGACAGGTGGATTAAACTTATTTGACGAAGAAAATGGAACGTTCGATCGATTTAAACATGATGATCAAAAGAACGGTAGTATATCCAGTAATAATGTTTCAGGAATTCTCGAAGATCAAAATGGAAACTTATGGATCAGTACAATGGGCGGGGGATTAAATAAATTTGATAGGAATACAAAAACATTTAAGACATTCAATGAAGGTCACATTGATAATAGTGGAATTACTAATAATTGGATATATACTTTTTTTGAAGACAGCTATGGAAAAATCTGGATTTCAACAACCAAAGCGGTGGATGTTTATGATCCTGTCTTGGGTGTCTTTAAACATTTTGACCATGACACGAGCGATACTAAAAGTATAAGTAATAATGTTGCTAGTATCTTTTTTGAAGACAGCCAAAAGAATTTGTGGATTGGCACCAATAATGGTTTGAATGTCTACAATCGGTCTACTAATAATTTTAATTGCTATAAAAAAGAACAGGGTTTGCCCAATAGTCAAATCAAGGGGATTTTGGAAGATGCCAGGGGGAATTTGTGGATCAGCACAAATAAAGGTATTTCCAAATTTGTAGAAGGATCAAAAAGGCCGGAGAATCCGATATTTATTAATTATGATATGGACGACGGTCTGCAGGGAAATGAGTTTAGAAAACGTTCCTGTTTGTATGGACAGGATGGTAAAATGTATTTCGGAGGGAACAACGGCTTCAATGTTTTTCATCCAGACAGTATAATCGATCATATGATGACACCCCAAATCGTTTTAACCAACTTTCTTATTAATAATAAGCCGGTTCCAATAGGCATTCCCAATTCTCCACTGTCAAAACATATCAGCATGCTGGATGAAGTGACTTTAAATCATAAACAGTCTGTATTTTCTTTGGAATATACTATTTTAAATTATTTATCGCCTAAAAAAAATCAATATGCATTTAAGCTGGAGGGATTTGAAAAGGATTGGAATTATGTTGGAGATCAAAGATTTGCGACCTATACCAATCTTGATCCAGGAGAGTACATATTCCGAGTAAAGGGAGCCATTGGCGATTCCTGGAATCAAGAGGGCGTATCTCTTCGTATTCGGATTATTCCTCCTTGGTGGAAAACTTACTGGGCATATCTTTTGTATTTTGCATTAACAGGATTTATACTTTTTAGTGTATGGCGGTTCCAGCTCAAAAGAAGAGCAATGAAACATGAGCTCATGCTTGAGCATCAACATGCGGAAAAACTTGAAGAACTTGATAGAATGAAGTCCCGTTTTTTTGCCAATATCACACATGAATTTCGCTCACCATTGACGTTGATCATGGGGCCAATGAAACAATTCTTTACTGGTAAGGCTAAAGGAAATTTTCATGAAATTGCCAGAATGGCGTATCGAAACAGTGAACGTCTATATCAGCTTATCAATCAAATCCTGGAATTATCAAAACTTGAAGCGGGCCATGTAAAACTAAAAGTTCAAAAGACGGACATTGTCACTTTTGTTGAAAAAATGATGTTGGGCTATGCACCATTGGCCGAGAGCAAGAAAATTAACCTACAATTCAGTGTCTCGGAAAATTTAAAGACAAATGCTTCATCCTATGACCTGTATATAGATCATGATAAAATTCAAAAAGTAATAACTAATTTACTTTCCAATGCGTTTAAATTTACATTTGAAAATGGGAATGTCAGTATTTCAATTAAGAAAGTCTGCAATAAAAAGCATCACTTCGAAACAATGGTTGAAAAGCATGAACCTGCAGATGATGATCGCAATTTGAGTCGATGGTTGTTTGGTCGTCGCAATATTAAAAAAGATAAGGCTCAATTGAATAATCAGGTTTTTCAAATCTTTAATAAACATGGTTATATAGAAATCTGCCTGAAGGATGATGGAATTGGAATTCCTGATGAAAATTTAAATCGAATATTTGACCGGTTTTATCAGGTTGCTGATCCGCGTACTGGAAATTATGAGAGCGCTGGTATCGGTTTGGCTTTGGCTAAAGAGTTGGTTGAACTTCATTCGGGTACTATTCATGTTGAATCTGCATACGAACATGGGACAACATTTTTTGTACAATTACCACTGGGCCACGACCACTTTCTCTCATCAGAAATTTTAGATGAGTCTCATGATGAAAACCATTCTATTATGATTGATTCTGACATGAAAGATGATCATATGGCTGAACAAACCGTTTTTGATGAAACGGAAATTAGTAGGCAAAAGCATCATCCGATCATTCTAATTGTAGATGATAATCCTGACATACGAAAATATGTTGTGGATAATTTAAGTAAGGAATATCGAATTCTTGTCGCAAAAGACGGTAAAGAAGGTTTGGATATAGCGATCAGTCAAGTACCTGACTTAATTGTGAGTGATGTCATGATGCCACAAATGAATGGCATCGATCTATGCTCGAAGATTAAAACGAATGAATTGACCAGTCATATACCCGTCATTCTGCTGACTGTTCGGGCATCTGATGATTCTAAAGTTGAAGGCCTGGAGATTGGAGCCGATGATTATATTACAAAACCATTTGAAATCAGAGAATTAAAAGCACGAATCAGAAATTTAATCGAACAGCGGCGTCAACTTAAGATAAAGTTTAATCGCGAACGAGGTTTAATGCCATCAGAAATTACTTCAAACACGATTGATGAGCGATTTCTTAATAAAGCGTTATCTATTATAGAAGCAAATATGAATGAATCAGCTTTTGGCGTCGAAAAATTGGCAAAGGAAATGTCTATCAGCCGAGTTCAATTATATCGAAAAATACGTGCCATTACTGGTCAGACAGCAGCTGTTTTTATTCGGTCAATTCGTTTAAACCGAGCAGCCCAGCTATTAAAACGAAAACATGATAATATCGGTCAGATAGCATATGAAGTTGGTTTTAGTAATCCCTCATATTTTAGCAGCGCCTTTAAAAAACAATTTGGCAAATACCCAACCGAGTTTGCCAAACAGCTCAAGTAAAACAACTCTACTTCCTTTTTCCCCACAGTGTTTTACCATTTTAGTCAAAATTCTTTTTAGTGAAAACTTCAACTTTATATAATGTGAAGTGCTCATCATATTTCCTTTTTATTTATTGAATGTAACATAATCAAATAAAAGTGTAACATTTCAGGTATTGATATCGCGGTAAAATTCTTATTATACAAATGAAGTTCCAAATTATGTTTGATGTCGCTCCCCTTTTTATCAAGAAATAATAATACTGCTCAATATGAAAAAAGGGTTCTAATGAATTAAAACCATTAGGAGGAGAAATGATAAGGAAACGTTTTCCAATTTATTATCTATTCCTTGCACTTCTCATGTTTATGAGTGTTAATATGGGATTTGGAGCGGTTACAGGTAAAATAAGCGGTATCATCCGCGATGCCGAAACCGGAGATCCCCTAATAGGTGCAAATGTACTGATCGTAGGCACATCCCTTGGCGCTGCAGCAGACATGGAGGGAAGTTACCAAATTATTAATATCCCTCCAGGAATATATTATCTCAGGGTAACCATGATGGGGTACCAAGAGACCCTCATTCAAGCAGTTCGGGTTCGTATCGATTTGACTACTACAATCAATGTTGATTTAAACGCAACGGTTATTGATGCCGAAGATGTTGTAACGGTTGTGGCAAAACGTCCGTTGGTTCAACGAGACATGACTTCTTCATTGGCCAGTGTGGACGCTGAAGACATTGCTGTATTGCCTGTTCAGAATGTCAGCGACGTTCTTGAGCTTCAGGCGGGTGTTGTGCGAGATGGTGGCGATTTTCACATTCGTGGTGGTCGTTCCAACGAAGTCACCTTCTGGGTTGATGGTGTTGAGATCACTGATGTTTATAGTGGCGAGAGCATGGGCGCCAGAATTGAGAAAGATGCCATTCAGGAGCTTCAGGTTGTTAGCGGTACTTTTAACGCAGAGTATGGCAAAGCCATGTCAGGTATAGTTAACATTATCACCAAGGAGGGTAGTGATAAATATACAGGACGAGTTAATGTTTACGCTGGTGATTATGTAAGTAATCATGATGTGTATTCCGTGTTAAGCAGTGTTGATGCGACAAGAAATCCGGTAACTGGCGCACTTGAAGAAGTTGAACATCTGGAAAATCCACTTGACAAACTGAATTTAACCTTCAATTCAGACTTTTCATTAAGTGGGCCTGTTCCTTTTTTGGGTGATAAAGTTAGGTTTTTTGCCAATGGTCGCTATATATCAAGAACAGGCTATCTATATGGTCGCGAGTGGTTTACACCACAGGGCTATGGTGGTGATAGTTCATTAGTTGCCATGGGAGCGGGATATGATTATTCTGGACTTGCAAAATTAACCGTTCGTGTTCTTCCTAACTTGAAAGTTAATTATCAGGTCATGGCAGATTATTCACATGATGATGGTTCATACTTCAGAAATTATCGCTATGTCCCGGGGGGTGTACGTCAAAGTAACAGCAATAGCATGACTCAAATGCTTACAATGACTCACACGCTTTCCGCAAAAACTTTCTATGAACTTCGTCTTGCGACAATGTCGAGACATAGTGAACAATATGTATACAAAGATCCGACCAAAACACCACACTGGTTAGTCAAATTCGCCGGTGATTCAGTTCTTGGAATTGATGAAATGGTGCTTGACCCTACAGATCCTGATGAAAACGCGCTTTTTGACTCATTAAAATTACAGGATGTTAGCTATACATGGTTCATCGATCCGAATGATCCTGAAGGTTATTTGGATCCGGATTCAGCGTCTGCGCCCACTAGCTTCAGTTACTATAGAGCAGGGACAAACAATAATCTCTCTTTTAGAGATTATAATTTCTGGAACGCAAAACTCGATCTTACAAGTCAAGTTAATCCGCGTCATCAAATCAAAGCTGGCTTTGAATTAAAATTTCACGAATTAAAATTGGATGATTATACACTGATAGCAAAGAAAATTGGCAATGAAGATATTATTCCTTTTACTCCACAGGTCCCGTCAGTTTCAAGCCTCAGCAGGGATAAATATACTCGTAATCCGATAGAATTTGCCACTTATGTTCAAGATAAAATCGAGCTGAAAGAAGTGATTGTTAACGTCGGGTTACGATTTGATTATTTTGATGCCAATACAACTATTCCAAAAGATATAAGAGATCCAGATATTTATAATCCCTTTAGAAAAGAAAACATATACAAAAATTGGGTGGAACCAACTGAACCACTATCTCCGACAGAATTAGAAGCATATGAAGCCCAGTTTGAAGAATACACGCCCGCAGAACGCAAAGCGTTTATGCACAAAGATGTCGACCCCAAAATGAAAATCAGTCCCAGAATAGGAATTGCTTATCCGATCACTGATCGCGGCATTATTCATTTTTCGTACGGCCATTTTTTAGGAATGCCTGGTCTTCAATATCTGTTTAATGATTCTGATTATAAGCTTCAGAGTGGTGGCGGCAATCGTCTTCTTGGTAATCCAGATTTAGAACCAGAAACAACGGTTCATTATGAAATAGGTTTACAGCAACAATTCGGTAATGATATTGCGCTCGATGTAACACTTTTTTATAAAGATACTCGTGGTTGGATTGGTGCAACTCCGTTGATACAAACCGTTCGACCAAGTGTTGCTTATTCTAAATATGACAATAAAGATTATTCTAATGTGTATGGGATGACAATAGAGTTAGAGAAGCGTTTTACTCAATTCTTTTCAGCTAAAGTATATTATACCTATCAATTGGCTGAAGGAACCTATTCGAATCCAAATGATTCATACGATAGCGTTTATAATGCTTCGGAACCTGAAGAACCTCGTTTAGCTCTTATTCCCATGGACTGGGATCAGCGGCATACTTTGAATTCATTCGTGACATTTAGCAGAAATGGTTGGACTGTATCAATAACCGGGAAATATCAGTCAGGACAGCCTTATACGCCAGAAATTGCTAAAAGCGAAACTGTAGGTTCATCATCTTATATAGGCTGGACGACAAACAGTCAAACCAAACCATCAATCAGCAGCGTGGATATTCGCATACTGAAAAATATTAAAGTCGCTTCAATGAATTTTCAGTTATACACACAAATTTATAACCTGTTTGATCAACAGGGAGAACAGGATGTCTATGGCGAAACAGGAACAGCCGGCTATAGTGCTAATTTACAAACTGATTATCCTGGCTATAATCCTGTAAGAATCGGTACTTATAATGAAAATCTTCGCCGACCCGAATGGTATCAGCCACCAAGAGAAATACAGGTTGGACTGGCAATTGAATTTTAATGTGAATGAATAATAGAAAATATATCTATGTCTTGCTATCAGTTAATTGACAGACATCTTATCATGATTCATTGATAAAAATATTTCTGCTTCGCGGAATGACATTATTAATAATTTGAAGGAGATGACCAATGAAAAAATTTGGGTTTTTTAACCTTATATTCATCAGTTTAGTGATATGCATTCAAACTTATCCTCTGTATTCCCAGATGGACCAACTTCACGGTGATCAGGAATACAGTACTTATGGTGTTCATTCTGGAAATCAGCTGAGAACGTATTTCTGGAATGACGGCCAGATTGGAAGACGGAAAAACTTAAGCAGTATTCCTCAAGTGGGAGGAGAATGGCCCATTAATAGCGGACATATTACGCTTGCAAAAATTGCAACGTGGTTCGGATCTGAAGTAAGATGTACCGACAATATTGTTCGGCACATTGTGTCCGAATCCAATGGAACGTGGACGGGAGATCCAAGCAATGTCAGTTCAGGAGATGCGAATATAGATACTGGCGAATGGTGGACCATGACGCCGCTGCCGGGTTTCTATAATCCAAATCCTCCACAAGAAGAAACGGATCTGCCCTGGGTTGCCATGAGCCACAAAAAGTGGTCCTGGCCTGCTTTATGGCCTGATAAAATGGTTGATCCAGGCGATCCCGGTTGGCCTGGTCAATGGAATGGATATTTTGGTAAAGGTAAAAAGAACGCTGATCAGGAAAGTTTTTATATAATGGACGATTGGCACAATAAGGAATTTCCTTTTTATCCAGACGCCAATGACAGCACTCGTCGCGGTCTGGGATTTCGCGTCACCGTGCGGGGCTTTCAATGGTCGCATGTCATGGTTGAGGATATGATCTTCTGGCTTTTTGATGTTGAAAATATTGGTACCCATTTGCATGATAAGGTGGTGTTTGGTGTGATGAGTGGTCCGGATATCGGCGGTCTCGACGACTATAGTGACGACGGTGGCGCCTATGATCTGGAACTGGATCTTGGCTACCAATATGATAATGATAATATCGGTACAGATGGTTATACACCAGTTGAAATTTTAGGTCTGGCATTTTTAGAAAGCCCTGGGAATCCTTTTGACGGAATCGACAATGATGGAGACGGCGCTAATGGTTCTGGTCCGGTACTACCGGATGATGTCAATGCATTTGCAACGAGAACCGTAAATGTCGGCGATCCAATTATCATAATAAATTACAGTACTTTTGAACGAACTGTATCGACGATGCCTGCTGACGGTGTTACCATTACTTATCTCGACAAAGAGTATGTGTTCATGCCCGGAGAGCTTGTCGAGGAGGAGAATAATCTGATTGACGATAATTTGAATGGCCTTATTGATGAAAACAACGGCTCTATTTATGGCACTGGCGATGCAACCATTGATCGACGTCTATACGCGGGATTGAAATATATCGATTACTTTACAGGAGCCGGATCAGAGAATGACCTAATCGATGAAAGACGAGACGACGGTATCGATAATGATCATGACTGGAACATTTTGACCGATGATGTCGGGCTGGATGGTAAAGCAGGAACCGGCGATACGGGAGAAGGTGATGGATTGCCAACCTCCGGCGCCGGCACAGGTCTTCCAGGAGAACCTCATATTGATGTTACAGACATCGATGAGTCCGACCAGATCGGGCTGACATCGTTTTTTATTTATTCAGACGCAAATGCCTATGCACTGTCTAAGGACGAAGCGCTGTGGGAGGCAACTCAACCCGGTGTTCTTAATGCTACTGGCCAGATAGCGAATACTGACGTTATACTCGGTTCCGGGTATTTTCCATTACGACCAAGCGAAAGAGAACGCTTTTCTTTCGCATATATGTATGGATATCCACTGGATGATTTAGTCCGGAATAAATTGAATGCTCAAAAATCATACGGAGCAAATTATAATTTTGCACAAGCGCCCCTGATTCCGACAGTTCAAGCTTTTGCAGAAGATGGAAAAGTAACTCTTTACTGGGATGATATTGCTGAAGAGTCCTTCGATGCTATTACTGGTTATGATTTTGAAGGCTATCGCATCTATCGCTCCACGGATCAGCAATGGAAGGATATGAATATCATTACAGATGGATACGGTGCTATATCCGGTAATCGTAATCCTCTCGCCCAGTACGACTTGGATAATGGTATTCAGGGGTTTTCAACAGGTTCAGTCAATGGCACACAATTTTACTTGGGTAATGATTCTGGACTGCAACATAGTTTTGTCGATACGACTGTAAAGAATGGCTTTACTTATTATTATGCAGTCACATCCTATGACCGTGGTATTGATTCAACAGCTCTTTATCCATCTGAATGTTCTAAATATATTAGTATAAGTCCAGATGGAAGCATCGAAAAAGGGACTAACGTGGCTATCGTTCGCCCCGAAGCGCCGGTTGCTGGTTTTATTAGCCCACAAATCGAGCAAACCTGGCTTGAAGGAAGTACAACAGATGGAGAGGTTGAAATCATTTTAATTGATAAGACGCTTATTGAAGAAAACACATATCAAATCGTTTTTGATGATACACTTGTTAAAGAAGGCCAAGATTACTTTCCAAACACAGACAGTTTTAGCCTGATTGATATCACCAATTCCTCAAATATAGATACGCTTATAAAAAACAGCACCGATTTTGGAAGTTTGATAACCATCCCTGGCAATAATGTATTTAGCTTAATGTTAAACAACAAGGAGGCTCTTGCTTTAAATGAAGATAAATCCGCTTGGAGCAATTCGAATATATATGATTTCCGTTTCCGGCTTACTTCTGTGACGAGTGCAGGTGTTCGTTTAAGGGGAACTCCAATGTCTCATGATTACCGAATTGAATTCGGTGAAGCTGGCATTGGCCAATCAACAGCTTATCTTGATTTTGATGCTGTTGATGTGAATTTCAAAATAACCAATACATCATTAAATAAAGATGTTCAGTTCCTATTTGAAGAAAGAGATGGCGATAATGGGATCTTTTCGGGATATACAGAAAGTTCTAGAAGCGATAGAGTATATCTGTTTGAAGAAGATGCAAACGATTCTCTTATCGTCACCTGGACTTTTGAGCTTTTAAGAATAGGTGTCGATACTACATCCGTAAATCCTCAAGCTGGTGATTATCTTGATATTATTCTTGACAAACCTTTCTTGTCACACGATGTATTTGAATTCAAATTAATTCCAGCTAAAGTGGATAATAAACAGGTAAAAAGTGATCTCGACAAGATTAAAGTTGTTCCCAATCCATATATCGTGGCTAATTCATGGGAACCCAGAAATCCGTATTCCACGGGCCGAGGACCTCGTGAACTACATTTTACTCATCTACCCCAAAAGTGCACCATCAAGATCTTCAATATTCAGGGGCAATTGGTACAAACACTGGAACATGAGAGTACTATGTGGGATGGCACCGAAATCTGGGATATGCTGACCAAAGACAAGCTGGATATTGCGTATGGTATATACATTTACCATGTGGATGCTCCGGGTGTTGGTGAAAAGATAGGTAAATTCGCAGTGATAAAGTAAAGAGGTGACAATCAAATAATCGTAAATAATAAAAACGGGCTTACATGAGCCCATTAAGATAAATTAAGGAGTTTTTGATTATGAAAAGAACAATGGTTGTGTTAATCGGCATTTTGCTTTTCTCCTCTTCGGGATTTGCCGCTGAAGTAACCAAGGTCGGGACAACAGCTGCAGGTTTCCTGAGCATAGATGTTGGTGCTCAGGCAATTTCCATGGGAGGCGCCTATGTCGCCGTGGCAGAAGATGCAACAGCAATGTATTGGAATCCTTCCGGAATCGCTCGGATTGAAAATTTTGCATCATCGTTTCATCATACAAAATGGCTGGCAGATGTCAGTATTAATTATATGGGGGTGGTCTTTCCTGTTCCGTCCGTTGGTTCATTTGGCGTGAATATTAAATCGCTGACCATGGATGATATGGAGCGTACCACAATAAATAATCCGGAAGGTACAGGTGAAATGTTCAGCGCTGGCAGTTACGCAATTGGAGTCTGTTTTGCGCGGAATCTCACCGATCGGTTTTCTATTGGTTTTAACGTGAAGTATATTCATGAAAAAATTTATCACAGCACTGCCAGCAGTGTTGCTTTTGATGTCGGTACAATCTTTAATACACAGTTCAATGGACTAAAAATTGGGATGAGCATTGCCAATTACGGTTCAAAAATTCAAATGCAGGGTAAGGATATGCTGACCCAGGTAGATATTGATCCACTGGTTTCAGGCAACAATGAAAATATGAACGCTTACCTCAAAACCGATGGATTTGACTTGCCGTTGCTATTTCGGGTTGGCGTTGCTATGGATGTTTTAAAAGGTCTTGGAAACAGCAATTTATTACTTGCTGTGGATGCGCTTCATCCCAACAATGATGTAGAGAGCATTAATATTGGTGCAGAGTATGCATTTAATGATATGTTCTTCTTGCGCAGCGGATACAACACCTTGTTTGCTGAAGATTCGGAATCTGGATTGGCTTTTGGAGGTGGTTTGGCTTTTAAATTTAATAATTACTCACTGATATTTGATTATGCCTATCAGGATTTCGGAATTTTAAATAGTGTTCAAGTTTTTACAGTCGGATTTAAATTCTGACGATATACAATAGTAGAAAATTGTCTTTTTTGTATTGTTTTCCTGCAAGCCTGATTCATTCAGGCTTGTTGTATATTTATTGTAGATAAATCCATCAACTCTGTTATGTTTCAGAATTACTTTAGAATTAGCTCTGAGTACCTTTGATTCAAAGAGTTTTTTCAGTTTGTCCTTTTAGTACCCACAATGTTTTAATAAGCATGATATAGAACAAAAAACATAATCAGACCGGTTGCTTATCAATTTATATATATATCAGGAATAGATTTTATATCTCATTATAAAACGGAAAGGAATTTAATAAGAAAAATGAAAAACATAATTTTAAAAAAAATGCATTCGATTTTCAAAAATGGCTTCAGCCATAAATTGGTTTTCAATATTATTTTTATTTTGAGTTTTTTTCTCTGTACTTTTCAGGTTTCGGCTGCCAACTCCTATATTTCAACGAAAGATGGACAGAACCTGTTTCCGCTTGTTGCTGATGGCCAATCTGCGCCACTTTGTGTGAGTTCTCAAGATTATCCGGGTGTGTTAAGAAATAAATGTGGTTAGTTAAAAAGGAATTCATTTTAAAAATATTTCGGATTAACTGGTGAACACTTAAATAGCATATAAATATCACTCAAAACGACATAGAGGGAGGTGATAATTATCAAAAATTGACCACAATGTCATTTATTGATTTTAATTGATCAAATCACATGAGGAGGGGAAAATGTTTACAAAAAAACGTTTATTAATTGTTGTGTTGATTTTAGGTATGACAACTATCATACTTGCCCAACCTGAAGGCACCATTGTATTTATAAGCCGGCCAGGTTTTATTGATGACGATACGGGCGAGTCTCCGGACATGCCGCATATCTACGCTTTACAAGATCAAGGATATGATGTCGTTATATTTTATAATGCATCGTTATCGACAGCCAGCTCAGCGACAATGGATACACTGGAGAATGTCAACCTGATTATTATGGGTCGATCCACACCGAGTGCCGACTATGGAAATCACAAAGAGACTTGGAACGAAATAATGGTGCCCACTTTGTGCCTTGAGATGTGGGCTATTCGTAATAATCGTTTAAACTGGCTTAATACGACAAATATACCCAATATCACAGTGGAGGATTCTGTCATTAATGCAACCATTGAGGTCCCGGATGATCCTGTATTTGAAGATCTGGATACTTCTGCTCCGGTTCCATGGATTATCAGCCCGTGTGACATAATGGGTGTAACAGAAGCTGGTAATGGTACTGTGCTTGCCCGGACGGCGTCAGATTCTCTTGTTTTATTTGTTCGTTGGGAGCCGGATGAGTCATTCTATCCTGAAACCTTTGACTATCCGGCAGGCCATCGCACCTTGATTGGTAATGGGCGTGATAATGCCAGCACGGTCCCTTTTGATTATTATAACTTTACCACAGAGTCAGAGCAGGTTTTTCTTGCCGAAGTCGCACGCATGTTTGAATTGGGAGGCGGCATTCTGCCAACTGCAGTAAGAGATGAGATGATGAAACCGGCATTCTATGCATTATCCCAGAATTATCCCAATCCGTTCAATCCAATGACGATTATCGAATTCTCACTCGAGAAACCAGGACATACAACCATTCAGGTTTTTAACGAGAGAGGACAACTCGTTGAAACATTGGTGAATCAACATATGGATAATGGCACACACAACATTCCTTTCCATGGCAACAATCTCTCAGCAGGTGTGTATTACTACAGGATCCAATTGGATGATTTTACCAATGTCAAGAAAATGATTCTGCTGAAATAATATCCTCACTTATTGAAGATCATTGGTGCTATTAATATCTTGGCTCAAATGAATCAAATGAGAAAAAATAAGGGATTACGACTATAAGAATCCTCATCTGGTCATTTGAGCCAAACTTTTCATAAACATTACTGAATGTTAAAATGATGCATAATTACAGTCGTTTATCTAAAGTATTTGTGTTTAACTCTATTTTATTTTTAAGCTTTATGTCGGGCAGTACATTTGCTCAACTCGTCACTAATAGTCATTTCGAGATTCCAAATACAAGTATTGTGGATACTACTAATTTCGGTAAAACACCCGTTATTGTAGAAGCTGAATCCGGTGTCTCTGGAAGCAGTTTTTTGATACAGGTAGATGGTGACGTTACCTTTATTACTACAAACTCTAACTATTAAATCCCCAGGTCAATATTCAGTTACTTTTGAGGGTCAAAAATTGTCAAGCGGCATATACTTTAATAGTCTACATGCTGGATCGTTCTCGGAAACAAAGAAGCTTATTTTGTTAAAATAGAAATTTATTAAAAAGGAGTTTGAGATGATAAATATAAAACAAATTTTTTCCAGCAAGCTTATTAATAAGCTATTTTTTATTCCTGTGCTTTCACTTATATTTTTTACGAATATTTATGCACAGGATGCAGCGATTATTGACCTGGATAGCACGCATCAGATCATCAGGGGATTCGGTGCTGCAAACATCCTTCGATGGCGACCGGACATGACCGACTCTGAAATTGAAACCGCTTTTGGCACGGGTGAGGGACAGCTCGGTTTTTCAATTTTAAGATTGCGAATTCAACCCGACGCGGATCAGTGGCATTATAATATCCCTACGGCAAAAAAAGCCCACGAAATGGGCGTCATCATCATCGCGGCTCCCTGGGATCCCCCGAATGAAATGATCGAAACGATAGGCAGCAATACAAGACTTTATCATGAGTTGTATGAAGATTATGCGTATTTCCTGGATGATTTTGCCTATTATATGGCAGACAATGGCGTGCCCTTATATGGTGTTTCTGTTCAAAACGAACCGGATTATGGAGACTGGATCGATTGGACGCCTGATGAAATGCTGACCTTCATGAGAGAGTATGCCGATTTAATAACCGAAACGAAGGTCATGGCGCCGGAAACGGCCGGTTTCAACCGCTCATATTCTGACCCGATACTGAATGATTCTTTGGCTTGTGAAAATGTAGACATCGTTTGTGGACATATTTATGGAGGCGGACTCACTCGGTATCCACTGGCAGAAAGTAAAGGTAAAGAAGTGTGGATGACTGAATATTTGATAAATAGCGGCAATCCACCAACCAACCCTAGCATTGATACAGGTTGGCCTGGCGCTATGCAGACGGCCCAAAGTATCAACAATTGTATGCATGCAAATATGAATACGTATGTCTGGTGGTATATCGTACGGTATTATGGACCCATCAGTGATGGTACCAATGACAGCGGAAATAAAGGGGATGTCACAAAAAAGGGCTATGTGATGTCCCAGTTTTCCAGATTCATACGCCCGGGATATTTTCGGATTCAGTGCGGGAAACGCGCTCAAAGTCAGGTTTATACTTCAGCCTATAAAGACAGTACCTCCCCAAAGGTTGTTATCGTTGCCATAAACACAGCCAATGAAACAAAAAATCAGACATTTACATTTCAAAATGGTACTGTTGAAAAGTTTACACCTTATGTGACATCAGAAACAAAAAATTGCAGCCAGGAAAGTGATATTCTGGCGTCAAATGACAGTTTAACCACCACACTTGATGCAAATAGTATCACAACTTTTGTTTCGAGTGGTAAAGTCACCGCAGTTGAGAATTTGTCATTCAATTCCCCGGCGTCATTCAAACTGTCACAAAACTATCCAAATCCGTTCAATCCGACGACACGCATTGAATTTGAAATCCCCGAACAATCCTTTGTCTCTTTGAAAGTGTATAATCTGCTTGGCGAAGAAGTGAGTGAAATTGTGAATAAAGAATATGCTTCCGGAACACATTCCATTATTTTTGATGTATCGCATATTGCAAATGGAATATATTTTTACACTCTCAAAGCAAATGACCTGATTCGTTCAAAGAAAATGATGGTTCTCAAATAGGGAAATACGTCCTGTCATTTAATGGAAAGGAACAGTGTGCGAAAAATGAAAAATAGACTTTACACTCAAATTGTTCTGCGGATTAATAACAGCTTGAACCGCCCAACGGTTCTCTGTGCTTTCTTCTTTTTAACTTTCTTTCAATGTGCCGCTCAGGTTTGGGCCGGAGATTCCTATATCTCCATAAAAAACGGCCAAAGCTTTTTTCCGCTGGTCGCTGATGGTAAATCTGCGCCACTTTGTGTGAGTTCTCAAGATTATCCGGGTGTGTTAAGAGTTGCCGGACATTTGCAAATGGATATTAAAAAGGTAACAGGAATCAAGCCAAAATTAATTAAAGACAAAACAATCGGAAATACTATCGTAATTATTGGCACGATTGGTAAAAATCCAGTTATTGACAAGTTAATTGAAGAAAAGAAGATCCGTGCGGAAGAGGTCATCCATCGCTGGGATACATTTGGCCTACAAACCGTTGAAAATCCACTGCCCAATGTTGACCAAGCTTTGGCGATTTTTGGCAGTAACAAGCGCGGCACGATTTACGGTATGTACGATCTTTCTTCCCAGATTGGCGTCTCCCCCTGGTACTGGTGGGCCGATGTGCCGATTCAGACAAAAGATAATATTTATGTAAAGCCGGGTTTCTATTCACTCGGTGAGCCAAAAGTTAAATATCGAGGTATTTTTATCAACGACGAAGCGCCTGCGTTAAGGAATTGGGCCAAGGAAAAATTTGGTGGTTTCAATCACGAGTTTTACGACAAGGTCTTCGAACTGATTTTACGCAACAAAGGTAATTTTTTATGGCCGGCCATGTGGCTTCCTACCGTCTTTAATGAAGACGATCCTGAAAATCCGCGTCTCGCAGATGAGTACGGCATTGTTATGTCAACAAGTCATCACGAACCAATGATGCGTGCACACGAAGAGTGGGATCGTTTCGGGGGTGGTGCATGGAATTATGAAAGGAACAAGGAAAAACTACAGGAATTTTGGCGCGGCGGTATTAAGCGCATGGGAGATTACGAAAGCGCGGTGACTGTGGGCATGCGCGGTGATGGGGATGAAGGCATGGCGGAAAAGACAGCTATCGACTTACTGAAAATCATCATTACCGACCAGCGAAAAATTATTGCTGATGTGACCGGAAAACCTGTCGAAGAAACGCCGCAAGTCTGGGCAGTTTACAAGGAAGTGCAGGATTATTACGACAAAGGAATGCGGGTTGATGATGATATTACTATTCTTTTCAGTGATGATAATTGGGGTAACATTCGCTATCTGCCCAAGGAGGAAGATCTTAACCATCCGGGCGGATATGGTATGTATTATCATTTCGATTATGTGGGGGCTCCTGTGTCATACAGGTGGTTGAATGTCACTCAAATTGAAAGAGTTTGGGAACAAATGCATCTCGCCTATGAACATGGTGTTAAAAATATTTGGATAGCGAATGCCGGCGACATTAAACCGATGGAATTACCCATTAGTTTTTTTCTGGATTATGCCTGGAATCCGGATGCCATTCAGGCCGAAGATTTACCCAAATACTATGTGAATTGGGCAAAACAACAATTTGGAGCCACTCATACAGAAAAGATTGCCGAATTACTTTCGCTTTATACAAAATACAATGCGCGACGGACACCTGAGATGTTGACGGCCGAAACATATAGTGTTGAGAATTTTCGTGAAGCAGATCGGATTGTTGAGGAATATACCGCATTGGCTGAAAAGAGTAGAAAAATTTACGATCAGCTCCCGATGAGCCATAAGTCGGCCTTTTATCAGCTGGTTTATTCACCCATTGAAATGTGCGCTAATTTAAATGAAATGTATGTGGCTGCCGGTAAGAACAAATACTATGCTGAACGTGGTGCCGCTTCGGCAAATTACTATGCCGATCAAGTGAAAGCGTTGTTTAACAAGGATGCCGAACTCACCAGAATCTTTCACAAAGAATTGGGAAACGGTAAATGGAATCACATGATGTCTCAGACACATATTGGATACACTTACTGGAACCATCCACCTTTGAATAAGATGCCCGCTGTATCGTATGTTCGAACCGAGAAACCGGCCGAACTTGGTTATCTGGTCGAATACGGCACCAGACCCAGATGGGGATGGATAGATGTTGAAGGTGACTGGGCTTTCAGCAAGGAATTGCCTACGTTCGATCCGATCAACAATCAAAATTACTATGTGGAGATCCTCAATAGAGGTGATGAAAAGTTAAGCTATACCATAAAGGCAAAAGAGAACTGGATACAACTGTCATCAGAAGGCGGAACTATTCAGTTTGATGAAAAGGTTTATGTCAGCATCGATTGGCAAAAAGCGCCGAAAGGGCGTGCGACTGGTGAAATCATTATTTCTGGTACAGGTAAAGAGTATGTTGTGACAGTGCCTATTAGTAATGATTTGCCGGAAGCGGTTGGTTTCGTAGAGAACAATGGTGTCGTATCTATTGAAGCGGCTGATTTCACCAATAAGTTTGACTCTAAGAATATTCATTGGACTGTCGTTCCTAACCTGGGTCGAACGAATTCGTCTCTCATCATCGAACCGGTTACCGTTGACAGGCAAACTCCCGGGGATAATTCCCCCAGAGTGGAATATGAATTCACAGTTTTTAATTCCGGTGAACTTATGGTAGAGGCTTACTTATCTCCGACCCAGGATTTTAAAAAACAGGACGGATTGAAATATGCCGTTTCTATCGACGATGAGGAACCACAAATAGTCAATATGAACGAAGGCGAAATAAAACCCGATTGGGAGTATGCTGAATGGTGGATGAAATCGGTTGCCGATCATATCAAAATAAAAAAATCAAAACACAAAGTTGACAAGCCGGGTAAACACACGCTAAAAATATGGATGGTCGATCCGGGTATTGTTTTCCAGAAATTTGTGATTGATGCCGGCGGCTTTAGGCCGAGTTATCTGGGACCGCCGGAGAGTGTTTATTTAGAACCAGCAAATAATGAGTAGTAAAGATTTCCTTTAATTAAAAATTAGCCAAGTGATTTATACTTTTTAGTCTTCATGCTGGATCGTTCTCGGAAACAAAGAAGTTTATTTTGTTAAAATAGTATAATTTTGTTTACGAATCGGGTTTGATAGAAAGTTATTTCTATTCCACTGTCCGATGACACAAAATTAACAGTAAATAAATATGATAGTGTTATAAAAGCTGGGTTGTGGATGATTTTAAGGAATAGACACTAAATTAAGGAATGTATTTCGTCTAGCCCGGTACTGTACATGATCCGCCTGCGGTGTGCGCGTAAGCACATAACCGTTATAAAACCAAAGAAAACCTACCAGTTCGCTTTTGGCCGCCGTTTTCCGAATTTCACGGGACACGGCGCGTTTTTCGTGACATATTCCTGAAGCTGTTCG
>CAZIAH010000078.1:0-19547 GCA_964537715.1 uncultured bacterium
CTGCTGTCCGTTTCCGAAGAGGTTGTTCATGCCGATTCCCACACTGCCGATCAGTCGGTCGACTTCACTGTATCCAGCAGAAAGATTGGCCGTATCCGTGGATTTTCCTTCCACCTTAAAGGACAGATCCAGTTCCTCCTCGCTGACAGGAATCACATCGGGAGTGACATTGGCAAAATAGTTCAACATCATCAATTCTCTATGGCTTCGCATCAGAAGTTCTTTGCTGAACACGTCACCCGGATGGATTCTCAGCTCTCGCCGAATCACGCGTTCCTTGGTCCGGGTATTCCCGACAATCTGTATTTTTCTGACTTTAACCGGATTGCCCTCTTTGATGATAAATTGAATATCGAGTGTATCTCTATTCCTCAAAGTCTCTTTCGGATTGATTTGAGCATAGATATATCCAAGATCGTAGTAAGCGCCTCCAATTTTTTCCTGAACCGACTGTTCAAATTTTTCCTGATTAAAGACGTCTCCTTCTTTAAATTCAAGCAGCGATTCGAGTTTTTTATCAGGAAACAGCTCATTTCCTTCCCAGCTTACCGAACCCATATAGTAGCATACGCCTTCCCGAACCCAAAGATCGATAAACATATCTTTCTTTTCCTGATCGTAGTAAAGAGAATCCTTGACGATTTCTGCATCGCGATATCCATGATTACGATAAAATTTGATGATATTTATTTTATCCTCTTCGTACTCAGTTTTATCAAAATCCGCACCACGCCACCACCGGTCTTCTTTTATTTTTTTCATCTGTTTTTGAAGCTTTTTGTCAGTAAACGCATTGTTCCCGAAAAACTGAATTCGCTTTACCTGAACTTTTTTTCCCTCATGAATTTCTATTTTGAGCACAACGCGTTTCTCATTTTCGGATTCGTAAGATTCCGCATCAATCTGGGCCAGAGTATACCCTTTTTTAGCATACATCTTTTTCAATTTTTTCCTGGCCTCCGAAATATGACTCGGATTGAGTATCTGTCCCTTAAAAAATCCGATTTCTTTTTCAATGTCTTCCTTTTTTATCTTTTTATTGCCCACAATATCCACTTTTTCCAGTCTGGGATACTCCTTCACCTGAATATTTAGTATGATACCACCCGGTGTTTGGTGGTCCAAAAGAATCCGAATATCCGAAAAGATTCCTAAAGCCCAAAGCTGCCTCACAGCCCGCTGTATATCTTCCCAGCCCACTTCTTCTCCTTCACGTAATCCGGCGCTCATTTTTATCACACTGGCATCAGAAGTCTGATTGCCCGTCACATTGATCCCTATTATTTTGCCGATCTGGTTTTGTTGAGAATAACCCATATCAAAGCCAAGAACGGTCAAAAGAAATAGATAAATGAAATTCTTTTTAAGCCTTTTAAATAGCCCCATGAATACCTTTTTCCCTCCAAACTGATATCATAAAAAATACAAAAAAATTAAGTTATTGTAAAGCGAAAACTCACTCTTAACCTTAGAACGGAAATATATGCCTTATCCATAATCGTTTGTCTTCTCTTCTGTCCGAAAGCAGTTGACTGTCATAAGTATATTCCATTTCCAAAAAAAGATCGGGCCGAATTGTATACTCCAACGTCAGTGCATGACGAAATCCCAGACCCTGTGAATGATATCGAAACAATCCTTCCTGTACTTCACCCGAATAGGTAACAAATAATCCAGGAGCCAGATATTTCCCCAACATCAACCGGGTGCGTTTGAGTAGAATTTTGGGATCGAAGCTCACCGGGTCTGTACTTTGAAGTTGTGCGATGTTTCGACTGAACATGGAAAAAAACCGGACGACGTCAAATCCAAGATGGTGACGGATACTCTTCTCGATGGGACGAAAAATTGGACGAAAAACAATATTGTCCAGCCGCATGCCCAGGGCATCATAAGCCCGTTCCTTAAAGTCTTGCGCTGAATATCCCAGCGCTGCAAGAAGGTCGGCTTCCGTTCTTCCCAGATTCGGATTGTCCGTGGAAAGACGAAACTTGATCTCTTTCCAATTCCCACCTTCTTTCTCCAAACCGGTCTCCTTGTCTACCGTGGTTAAAGACAACCACACCGTGGAGGGCATTCCGGTCGAATCGATAACTGTGCTCGAACCGCGCCCCGCAAGAATCGGAGTGACCGTTCCTTTGGGATAATCGAACGTGATTCTTTCTGGCCTGAAATAATGATCCAAAAATTCTATGGTTCCCTCTGTCGATACGAGATTACCCCAGACTTCCAAACTCTCATCTTGAATCATTCCCTGTAAATTAATATCGCCATATCCGTCCTTCAACAGCAGATCCAAATAAGCATTGCTGATCGCACTGCTAAAATTTCTGACATAATGGACATCTTTTCTGGGAATGATTTTCATGTCCCAATTCACACTTTCCAAAAAATCGATCAATTTGCCACTCGTATCTTCTTCTTTATCAACAGATAAAAATGGATAAGTAAACTGACTTGTCGTCAGTAAAAAGGTCCCCCGAATGAGTGGATTGGATATTGGTCCGGCAACAATCAACGGTTCTTCCTCACTGGATCCCGCCATTTTGATCCAGCCTTTTTCACCCGGCTCCATCAATCCGGGCAAATGAACATGAATTCCTTTTCCATTTGTTCTCAACCGTAGATAACCAAGTTGGATACCAAGTCCTTCAAAAACCAACGGTTCCAGCCCGGAAGAAGATTCATCGACAAGTCCGTTCGCGACCGTCAGTGTTTCTCCATCAATATTTCCTGAGAGATCCAAAATCTCAACGAATCGCTCTTCCGGATGTATTCTGATCATCCCGCTTAAGTTATCAATCCTTTTTATAAAAGATGCGAATTCCATTTTACCTGAATTCAGTTGAAGCTGAGCCTTACCGATCACCCAGCTCCCCGCCTTCCCGCCCAGACGAAGAAACAGCTCGCCGTCACCTTCACTCTTTCGGATAAAGGAACTCAATTCCGGCAACCAGCCTAAAATATTTCCTTTGGCATAGATCGAAATATCGGTTTCCTTATCACTGTAATGTGGAAGCCTGCCCGATACTCTGACTGTCAATCCGTCTTCTCGGACCAGCCATCCGCCCAGTATATTGAGTGTTCCACTAAGTAAACCATGGCGCGTATAAAGTGTATCCGCAAAGTCCATCCACATCTCTCGAAATGACACACCTTCGATCTCTCCACCTTGAATTCTCATCGATCCCACGAGAAACGGATCGTCCGGCTTGCCAGCGACACTGATATTAAACGCTCCCCTTCCTCTTAATATATTTTGCTTACCGGTCAAGGCAGAGATGATATTTCCGATATCGACATTCTCCCCCCGGAATTCACCTTTCAGCGAATCCATACTCGTTTTCTCTGTACTGCCGACAATAATCGGACTACTATTTTTATAGAAAAATACACGGCAGAATCGAAAATCGGAACCGGTACTTTCGTACATCAGCTCCCCGTGAAAAGGTCCATCCTCATGAAACCAGCCTTCCTGCAAACCCAGATCCACTTTCCATTCCGCGTGTTCTCTCGTTCCGGCAACACTGACTTCGCCGGACAAATTGCCCCGGAAGGAATTCAACGGACGGATAAAAGGATGCAACTTGTCCAGGTTAAAATTATTCAATTTAACCAGTCCTGATACCCGGCCCGATGCTTCGAGAGGATAATGGAGTTCGGATTTGATAAAATCACCCACTTCAAAACGGCGGACCCACAATTCATTCGTAGTCAAAACACACCGCGCATAAAACGGCAGAGTTTGATCTTCGTAACCATAATAGTTCCCTGAAAAACCTAAAAACAGCGGTTTGTTCTCTTCCTTTTGCCCTTCAATTCTGCAGTCAAATATTTTAAACGAATTGCCGTTTTCGTTCCTTTGCCCCTCTGTTTTGAAAAACCACTTCGCGGGTGTTCCGAACAGGGTGCCGTTCATCGATACACCGTTCCATTCAAGCCGTCTCCGTTCATTCATGAATGGAAAAAACAGATCTGAAAAACCACCTGTCGTTAAGTACCATTCCGCCTTCTCGGTGAATGGATGATTTATTTCTCCCATCAACTGAAATTTCCTGTTGGTCCGAATATTGATATCGAGCTTTTTATTGGCATATATCAGGGAAGGCAGATAGTGAATCGTATCTTTATCAAACGTGACCAAAATAAATTCACCGGAAGCTTTTCCGTGTATGCGTTTCAATTTACCATTAATCCGAATATCAAAATCGAGTTGACTATTTTCGACCTTCTTTCTGTACCAGTCCGGCAATGTGGCCAAACTATTTCCATTAAAATAGATTCGTGCATTTGTTACTGGATCGTCCTTCGTCAAGTCCAGTGTACTCCACAAATCAAGTTTTAATCCGCCTTTTTGTTCTCCCATTCCTGTCAACGTAACTAAACTGTCTTTCAGATGAATCCTTGCTAAAAAGCGGTTCCATTTTGACCCGTATATCTCTAAATCGGGAGCGATGAAATTCCCGGTCATTTCGGGGTTGTTCAACGTCCCATTTAAACTCAGATGGAACCGCGCATTTCCGGAAAATTGCAAACGGGATCCCGGTAGAGTATGTTTAAAAAACGATTTAATATTAAATTGAGGACTTTCAACATTCAAACTTACAAGAGGGTCCAATATATTTTTAATAGTGCCGGAAACCGTCAAAGGAGATCCGTTGAAATGAGGAATCTGTCCCTGAATAAAGATATCTCTGTTTTTTAAATCTCCTCTCAGTTGTGCACCTTTGAAAAATAAATTTCCGCTTTTAAAAGAGAAAGAACCGTCCTTGATCTCATAGTAACCCGATGCACCTTGCTTTTTGTTGTAGTAACCGGCACCTCTCATCTTTCCGTAATTCACGTGTATATAATCCGGCACAAGAAATGAGAATCTGGGTGATATCTCCGATTCCTGAATTTGAACGTTCAGTTGAACCAAGCTCGCATTAGTTAAATTGACCTTCCCGTTGAGAATCAAATTTTTGTTGACGGATTCGAAAAGGTTGCCATCCAACCGGACAATCGCCGAGTCGACCGGATTCGTTTGCAGCCATCCGTTTAAAGAATGAGCCAGACGTAATCTTTCTCCTGTCGGTTTTTCTATAATGAGTTCGGCATCGACCAGGGTAATTCGCTTAAGAGGACTTAATCCTTCAACGATCTTACGGAATTCCACGCCCTCATTTTTAACAAACAGACCGTTTTCGCTATTTCTCGATATGTTGCGAACCGTAATTTGAGGATGTTTTAATACAATTTGCTGTGTGGCTTTATAGGGGACGAACCCGTAACGGATAAAATTCAATAAATGATACCCAAGCTGAACTTCATCGATATCCAGCGCGAAAGATCGGTCTTTGGGGATGACCTTCACACCTCTCAAATGAACGCCGTTCAGATCCATTTCAAGATTTTCGATATCGGAATCCTGGGCCAGAAATGGACGTACGCTTACGAGAAGTTTTTGTCGGATGATTTCATCGGCTCTGGTGACTCTCCAGAAAAAATAAACAGCCAAAATAAGGACTGTTAAAAGGAGAGCAATAACAAGAACCCATCTTCTTTCGCGCATAATCTAAATCTATAAAAGTCTAAGATGAAAAATGAGGGGCATAACCCCTCACATCGACAATACACAACAAAGACTAAATTAATAGACGCTCTAAACTTTAATAAGTTCCATAAAATAATCTACTTTATCGAATCTAATTTATCGTTCTACTTCAATTGTTCACTGACTTTACCAAAACGTCTCTCCCGACCCTGATAGTCCCGGATCGCCTCATACAAATTTTCCCGCCTGAAATCGGGCCACAGCACATCGGTGATGTAAATCTCCGTATAGGCCAGCTGCCACAAAAGGAAATTTGAGATCCGGTATTCCCCGCTGGTTCGAATGAGCAGATCCGGATCGGGCAATCCCGCCGTGTACAGAGCTTGGGCCATGGTCTTTCCATCAATATTCTGAGGTTGAATCTCTTCCTGCTGGATTTTGAGAGCGATTTTTTGAACCGCAGCAATAATTTCCTCCCTGCCTCCGTAATTCAGTGCAAGATTCAATTTGAGACCCGTATTTTCTTTTGTCGCAACCATTCCATCCAGCATACCCTGATGTGCGATTTTAGGAAGTTTCTCGAGATTACCAATCGTCAGGAGCCGAACGTTGTTCTTCACCAGATCATCGATCTCTTTGCGAAGGGTTTTCAACAGCAGTTTCATGAGAGCGGAGACTTCCTTCTGCGGTCTCCGCCAGTTTTCTGTCGAAAATGTGTAAAGAGTCAAAAATTCGATTCCCAATTGGCCGCAAGCTTCGACAATATCGCGCACGGACCGGACCCCCTCTCGATGTCCTGCAATTCTCGGAAGTCCGCGCTGTTTTGCCCATCTTCCGTTGCCATCCATAATTATGGCAATGTGACGGGGAAGAGGACCTTGCTTTCTTAAAGTTTTCTGTATTTCTTCACCGTTCATAATCGTCATCATATGATTTACTGCAACTTCTTGAATAAATAAAATTTATTACCAAATCCATAAAAAGTCAAGGTTTTATTTCCGGTTGACTTTCCCCCAAAAAGTCTGTATTTTTAGAAACTCATGATGATAAAATCTTTACCGGGAGCCGGCTATGATTTCCAAACAGCAAAAAAAGGGAGTGCAGAACCATTCTGATTTAGAACAGATCGAATCCCTGAAGGAGGGTCACGCAAAAATAATCAAACAGATCGAAAATGTCATTGTCGGACAACACCAGATCATTGATGAACTGCTTATTGCTCTATTTTCCCGGGGACATTGCCTGATTATTGGTGTTCCTGGACTGGCAAAAACATTGCTCATCTCGACGCTCTCCAAAGTGCTCGATCTGAAATTCAACCGGATTCAGTTCACACCCGACCTCATGCCCTCCGATATTACGGGCACGGAAGTCCTGGAAGAAGACATGACCACCGGAAAAAAAGTGTTTCGATTCGTCAAAGGACCGGTTTTCGCCAACATTGTACTTGCCGATGAAATTAACCGAACCCCTCCCAAAACCCAATCCGCCCTGCTTCAGGCCATGCAGGAATACGAAGTCAGCGCCGGCGGCACCACTTTTACTCTGGATCGTCCTTTCTTCGTCCTGGCCACACAGAACCCGATCGAACAGGAAGGCACCTATCCTCTACCGGAAGCCCAGCTGGACCGGTTTATGTTTAACCTGTGGATCAATTATCCCCTTAAAAATGAAGAAATGGAAATCGTACGATCTACCACGGGCGATCATGAACCGAATATCAAGCCTGTGATGGGTTCCGAAAAAATTCTTAATCTTCAAACACTGGTCCGACGCGTGCCGGTGGCGGAAATTGTGGTCGAATATGCCGTGGATCTGGTTCGCAAAACGCGTCCCGATTATGAAAATGCGCCCAAATTCGTCAAGGAATGGGTCAGCTGGGGTGCCGGTCCACGTGCTTCCCAGTTCCTCATTCTGGGTGCAAAAAGCCGCTGTGTATTGGATGGAAGAACGACTCCGGACATCGACGATATCCGGGCAGTGGCCAAACCGGTTCTTCGCCACCGCATCGTGAGCAACTTCAATGCGGAAGCCGAAGGCATCGGCACGGTCGATATTGTGGATAAACTTTTGGCCGGGGAAAATTAAATTGCATGTCTATCAAGCAAACAGACAAAACGCTTTATATATAAAAAGGTTCTATGCTGTTTTGTGTGTGCAATGATGAAATTCCAAATCTCAATTCACAAATGACAAATACACTGCAAAAAACAATCCACTCGAATTAACATAGAGCCTATAAAAATTGGATGGACATTCTGGATCACAAAAACGGAAATGGATTAACATGCACTTGAAAAAAATCATCGTGGATCAGAACAAATTCCCCACGCGAGAGCACTATCCTTTTAATCTAGAGATCATCCAGTCTTTAACGCAGATCGAATTCCCCAAGCCCGTTGTCTTTTTCATCGGGGAGAATGGAACAGGAAAATCCACTCTGTTGAAAGCAATCGCACGCCGGTCCGGAATTTACCTCTGGGGGGAGAGCGACAGAAAACGGTTTAAACACAATCCGCATGAATATAAGTTGTATCAATCTCTCTCGATGGAATGGAGCGATGGATCGGTTCCGGGCTCTTTCTTTGGTGCGGAGACCTTTAAGCATTTCACTCAGATTCTCGATGAATGGGCAGCCGATGATCCCGGTGTGCTGAATTTTTTCGGTGGATCTTCTTTGGTCACGCAATCGCACGGCCAATCACTGATGTCCTATTTTAAAAGCCGCTACCAAATTCGCGGTCTCTATCTGATGGACGAACCCGAAACCGCTCTTTCTCCCAAAAGTCAGCTCGAACTGGTCAAACTGCTGAGCGATATGGCAAAAGCGGAACACGCCCAGTTTGTCATCGCAACCCACTCTCCCATTCTTCTGGCCTGTCCGGAAGCAACGATCTACAGTTTCGACTCGATTCCGATCCAAAAAGTCAGTTACGAAGAGACGGATTACTATCGCGTCTATAAGACATTTCTAAACAACAGAACGGACTTTTTAAATTACTGACAATGGAAGCGTCTGTCAATTATCGAAAATATCTGAAACCGGAGGTCGTCTCCCGCCTGTCCCGGTTGGATCTGGTGGCGCGTCTCGTCGTCGAGGGATTCATCACCGGGCTTCACAGAAGTCCTTATCACGGTTTTTCCGTGGAATTTTCCGAGCACCGTCCTTACATGCCCGGGGACGATCTCAGACACATCGACTGGAAAGTGTGGGGACGGACCGAACGGCATTACGTCAAACAGTATGAAGAGGAGACCAATCTAAAAGCCTATATTTTGCTGGATACCTCCGGCTCGATGGCATTCACTTCCAAAGATTTGACTAAGCTTCAATACGCATCCTATCTTGCCGCGGCACTGACCTATCTCATGCTTCTTCAGCGAGACGCTGTCGGTCTGGTGACCTTCGATACGAAAATCCGCCGCTATTTTCCCCCACGTTCTGTCTTTAGCTATCTCAATGTCTTATTGAAACAGCTCGACGGACTCCAGAGTGGAGGAGACACCGAAATCGCCAGTCCCTTTCATGAACTGGCCGAACGTATCAAACGCCGCGGATTGATCATCGTTTTGTCGGACCTTTTGGGAGATCAGAAAAATATCATTTCCGCACTGAAACATTTCAGGCATAAAAAACACGAAGTCATCGTTTTTCACATTCTCGATCTGCTGGAAAAAAGTTTTGACTTTCAAGGTGACAGTCTTTTTATCGATATGGAAACCGGCGAAAAAATCCAGACACAGCCCTGGCAGATTCGGAAAGAATATCAGACGAATATGGAACAATTTCTCAACCGGTACAAACAGGAGTGCCGGCAGCACCGGATCGATTACGTCCCCGTGGACACCTCGCAGGATTTCGATAAAGCGCTCTACAACTATCTTATGATGAGAAAACGAATTGGAGGATAAAACTTTTTCGGAAGAAAATCAAACAAAAAATGGATCATCTATCCCTTCAGTGATTGGTGATCGAATGCTTCCGGAAAAATTTCGGAAAGTTTCTTTTCCTCTCTCTGACCTTTCAAATTACCGGACACAATCAACATCTCCGGATTGAATTCCGAAAGCACCTGCCGGCAGGCTCCGCAGGGCCAAATGAGTGTTTGGGTGTCTGTTGCCAGAGCAAGCGCTTTTATACCATTCTCGCCTTCAGAAACCGCTTTGAACAAAGCCACCCGTTCCGCACAAATGGTGAGGCCGAAAGAGCTGTTCTCGATATTGCATCCGGTATAAACCCTGCCGCTTTCGCCGACAACTGCGGCCCCTACCAAAAAATTCGAATAGGGCGCATAAGCTTGTTCTCGCGCCTCTTTCGCCTTGTTGATTAGTCTTTCCGGATCGATCTCTTTTTTCATCCAAATATTTCCTCATATCTGTCACCGGAGCCAATAAAAAATCCGGGGCATTTTTAACCCCGGATTCGTTTCCCATATGAAATTAAGTTAAAACGGAAGATCTTCCTCGCCTTCTTGCGATCCTTCCTGCGGCGGCATCTCTTCCGACGAAGGCGCTTCGGACGGTGCGCCCTCTCCTTTTTTGCCTAACATTTCCAAATCGGTCGCAACCACTTCCGTAATATATTTTTTCACACCGTTTGAATCTTCATACGAACGAGTTTGCAGCCTTCCTTCAATGTAGACATAACTTCCTTTTTTCAACCATTCGCCCATAATCTCGGCCAATTTACCCCATGCCGAAACCCGATGCCAGTCCGTCCTTTCCTGTTGATTACCCTCCTGATCTTTCCAAACCGCATTGGTGGCAAGATTGAAATTTACATTGGCACGTCCCGAAGGTGTATATTTGAGCTGGGGATCCGCCCCCAAACGCCCGACCAGAATAACTTTGTTCACAGTTCCTCTTCCACTGGCCATCATATCCTCCCTTCAAAATATGAATAAATCAACAAAATTTACTAATTTTACAAAATAATTAGCGTATTGTCAAGAAAAAAATTCTAATAATGAAAAATAATTAATATAAAATATTATCGATTAAAAAATATTATTACAACTATACACTTCTCCAAATGCGCTTCTTCAGTTCGCTGTTTAATCCATTTATTGGTACTCGATCCTGTTTCATCGAATCCCGTTCACGGATTGTAACCGTTTCGTCCTGCAAGGTCTGAGAATCCACGGTAACACAAAACGGTGTCCCGGCCTCGTCCTGCCGGCGGTAACGTCGCCCGACCGCACCGGATTCATCGTAAAAAACGATGTATTCTTTCTTCAGATCTTCGGTGATCTTTCTTGCGACCTCGGGCATTCCGTCCCGATTAACCAGGGGAAAAATGGCTGCCTTTACAGGAGCCAGTTTCGGGTCCAGCCGCAGAACGGTTCTCGTTTCCTTTTCGAGCTGTTCCTCGTCATAAGCATCGACCAATACCGTTAAAAATGTCCGGTCGCAGCCGGCGGAAGTTTCAATAATATACGGAAGATACCTTTCCCGCGTCACATCGTCAAAATAGGTCATGTCTTTCCCGGAATATTCCTGATGCCTGGAAAGATCGAAATCCGTCCGGTTGTGAATGCCCTCCAATTCTTTCCAGCCGATTGGATATTCATACTGGATGTCGAATGCCTTTTTTGCATAGTGAGCCAGCTCGTCTTTTCCGTGCTGATAAAACCGTAATTTCTCTTTTCGAATGCCTATGCCTTCGTACCAGGCCATTCGCCGGGCTTTCCACTGTTCGAATATTTCTTCGTCCTCCCCAGGTTTAACAAAATACTGCATCTCCATCTGTTCGAATTCCCGGGTCCGGAATAAAAAATTTCCCGGTGTGATCTCGTTGCGGAATGCCTTTCCGATCTGTGCAATCCCAAAAGGCAGTTTTTGGCGGGAAGAATCCATCACATTTTTATAGTTCACATAAATCCCCTGTGCCGTTTCGGGGCGCAGGTAAATCTGGGATGCGCTCTCCTCGACCGGTCCCATGTGGGTCTTGAACATCAGGTTGAATTGACGCGGCTCTGTCAGAGCATCTTTGGTGCCGCAGGCAGGGCACTGTTTCTTGGCCAATTTTTCAGGATCGATCTCGTCCGCCCGAAAACGCTGCTTGCAGTTTTTACAATCGACCAAAGGATCGTGAAATCCTTCGACATGGCCGGAGGCTTCCCAGACTCTGGGATGCATCAAAATCGCGGCATCCAGACCCACGATATTCTCATTTTCATAAACCATGGCCCGCCACCAAGTCTCTTTTACATTTCGCTTCAGCTCCACACCCAGCGGACCGTAATCGTAACAGGCATTCAATTTCCCGTAAATTTCACTGGATTGAAAGATGAATCCTCTTCTTTTACAGAGGGAAACGATTTTTTCCATTGTCACTGCCAATATATCCTCCTTCTGAGTCCGTTAGCAAAAATTATCCTGAGCTTATCAGGGGTTCCAGAGTAAACCCCTTCGTAGGCTATTTTTCTGAAAATTTCAATTAGTAATTCATAAAAAGAACAAATAGTACCCAACCATATATAGAATGCTATGTCAATATCCAGGTCTCTCGCCCGATAAATCAGAGTTCGAGATAAGAGAAATTTAGTCATTAATCTGCTTTTACGGTGCGACCTTCTGCCCAGTTGCGAAGTGCTTGGATATGTTCCGCTCGTGTCTTTGCTAAACAACATGTCCTGGACACTTCTTCCAATAACAATTCCGTTGTAAGCTGAACTGTCTCGGAAAAAGAAGTGTATAACGCGGAATTCACCACTTGCTCAATCTCTGCCCCACTAAATCCTTCTGTCGCTTCAGCAAGTCGTTCCAAATCGAATTGATCGGCATTGTATCTGCGTCGATTCAGATGTATCCTAAATATGGCTGCCCTTGTTTCTTGGTCCGGCAAATCTATAAAAAAGATTTCATCAAACCGTCCCTTACGTAAAAGTTCAGGAGGTAATTTGATTACATCATTGGCAGTGGCAACCACAAAAACATCTCCTTGACGATCCTGCATCCAAGATAAGAACGTACCCAAAACACGTAACGAAACACCACCATCCTCATCTCCTCCAGATGCAAACGCTTTTTCAATTTCATCAACCCAAAGCACAAGGGGTGCCATTTTTTCTGCAATTTCCATCGCTTTCTTGAACTTCTTTTCAGTTTCCCCAATGTATTTACTGTACAGATTGGCTGGATCCATTTTCAATAGCGGCAATTTCCACTCCATCGCTATCGCCTTGGCACAAAGACTTTTCCCTGTGCCAGGCACTCCAAGAAGCAATATACCTTTAGGAAAGGTAAGTCCCGCTTTTATCGCTTTATCCGTCTGAGTAATAAAATGGCTTCTTTTCCTCAACCAAATTTTTAGTCCTTTCAGATCTGCAATATCGACTATTCTTTCTTTGACAGGATAATATTCTAAAAGGCCCTCTTTTTCAATAATAGCTTTTTTGGCATCAATTACTGCCTGAATATCTTCAGGAGAAAGCTTTCCGTCTTCAACAATGGCTTTTGTCAAAATCTTCTTGGCTTCTAATAACGTGAGTCCCTGAAGATTGTGAATCAATTGGTCAATATCTACTGGTGTCATTTCCAGATTCACGTACATTTTCTTTTTCAAATCGTTGTAGAGATTTTTTACTAATTCTCTATATTCTTTTTTATCTGGCAACGGCAATTTGACATACGCTGAATGCGGTTTGATTGAATCGCTCACTTCCACATTCCGACCCGTGATTACCAGTGTACCACCAATGTCCTCTTGTTTTTTTACTGCATCTGTCAATTTCGAACTCACATTTATATCTTGAAGAAACTGGCCAAAATCCTGGAAATAGTAAATTGCACGACAAGAAGACAGACTCACATGAGACAAAGCCATCGATGGATTGTTGGTACCATAAACAGGCGTGTCTAAATCTGTACGTTTTAAGCCTTTACTCGGCGTCCAAACAAATAATGGAATATCCATACGACGAGACAATCTACCAAGTAGTATTTCAGCACGCGAATCTTCAACTGTTTCCAGTAGAATCAAACCATAGCGAGAACGGATGAGCAACTCCAGCTCTTCTATGAGGTCTCTTCCAGTCATACCGACCCTTTATATCAATCTCCCATCAAATAAGATATCTTTATACATTTGAATTATCCAATTGATAATAGAGAGATAACGATTTTAAACTCCGCATGTATTCAATATGGGTTTTAAAATAGAGATCAAACATCTTTCGAATTTCGATCTTTTGTAAATTCGCCGGTCTGAGCTGGCCTACATCATCCAGCGTGTTTTTTTGTAGCCAGTACAGAATCTCGAGGGTTTCCCCGCTGACGACCAGCCCTCCTTTGACAGCTCCGCAACGATTACAGAGCAATCCCCCGTTCTCAGGTTGAAAGTATCCGCCGTCTGTTCCGAGTGACAACTGACATTCCAGACAGTTGTCCCATGTCGGTTTGTATCCCATCAGTTCGATAAAATGGCTCTCAAAATACCACAAATAGGCCTCTAAAAAACCGCTGGTTTTGTTGATTTGACCGAGCACCGCATTGAAAAGATCGAAAATCTGAGGAAAAGACTCTTCCCCCGAAACCGCACGGTAGATCAACTCGGCTATGGATAGAGACAAAGTGGTCCGTTCGATGTCGCCGATAATCTTCAGATACGGATCAATCAAATCCGCCTGACTGAGAAGCTGGAGATCCCGCGTTCTCTTGTCATAGTAGATGATGTTGATTCTCGACAACGGCTCCAAACAACCTTTGAATTTGCTTTTCGGTCCCCGTCCTCCTTTGGCAATCACTTTTATTTTTCCATAATCACGCGTGTAAAGAGCAAGAATTTTTGAAGTCTCCCCCATCTTCCAGCTTCTTAAAACCACTGCCCCTGTTTTTAATATCGCCATTTTATATTTTAAAGAAAAGGGTGACCAGACTGAAATAGACAATCAAACCAAGCACATCGTTGGATGTGGTAATGAAAGGCCCGGTGGCTATGGCCGGATCGACGCCGATACGTTTCAGCAGAAGCGGTACGAGTGTCCCGATCAATGCCGCATTAAACAGCACCATAATCAACGCAATCCCCAGAATCGTTCCGAATTTCGGATCGTGAAGCCAGAATGTGACAACCGCCAAAAGAAGAATGGCGATAATCAATCCATTTAAAATCGCAGAGGCAATTTCTTTTAAAAGGCGCTGACCCGTGTCCTTCAGATTGATTTCTCCGGTCGCCAAACCGCGGATCACAATGGTCGAAGATTGTATACCTGTATTACCGCCCATCGCCATAATGAGAGGGATAAAAAAAGCCGCAGCAACGATTTGTCCCAGTGAAACCTGAAATTGATGGAGAATAAAAGCCGAAATCATCTCTCCAAAAAATGCAACCAGAAGCCAGGGCAGACGGACGCTGGAAATTCTGAAAATAGATCTTTCTCTGATCTCTTCGTCCGTGATACCGGCCATCAAGGTGATATCTTCGCTGACTTCCTCTTCCACGACATCCATAATGTCATCGACGGTAATTCTGCCGGCGAGACGACCGTTTCCATCAATAACCGGGGCCGAGATCAAATCGTATTTATGAAAAAGTCCGGCGACTTCCTCCCGATCCATTCCGATGGGAACAGTCACATCCGGTTTTTCCATAACCACATTCAGTTTGACATCCGGAGGCGCCAGGACCATATCTTTCAACGAAACCACGCCTTTCAACACCCGGTTGCTATCCACGACATAGATGTTATACACGTCATCCACTTCGTCGGCCTTTTTACGCAGCACTTCCTGGGCTTCGGCTGCTGTTTTGTTTTGATCCACGGCCACAAATTCCAGGGCCATGATACCACCGGCGGTCTCCTCGTCGTGCCGTAGAAGGGTTTCCACTTCTCTGGATTCCTTCCACGGCATGGCGTTCAGCACGCGGGCGGCAAGATCTTCCTCGAGTTCGCCAATAATATCTGTTGCATCGTCCGAGTCCATGGCCTTGATAATCTCGACCATGTCTTTCTCGTCCAGTCCCTCGAGGATTTCTTTCTGTACCGGTCCGTCCAGCTCGATTATGACTTCAGCGACCGTTTCCGTATCGATCAAGGAAAGGATCCGCTGCCGTTCTTCCTTTTCCGCACGGGTGATGATTTCCGCGATATCGGCAGGATGGAGATCGATGAGAACCGTCTTTAAAAGCGTCCAGTCCTTTTTTTCGAGGAGTTCACGGACCACTTCTTCGATTTTATTTTCTTGCGGTTTTTTCTCCTCCAAAAGATCCTCTCTTCAGTTGCTTTGAAACTTCATTGCTCAATGCGACAAACTCCGGCACAGAAAGGGATTCGGGCCTTCTGGACAAATCGATGGCGATCTCATTTAAAATAGATGCGTCCTCGATTAGCTTTACGAGCGTATTTTTCAACATTTTTCTGCGCTGGTTGAATGTTCCCTTCACAATCTTTTTATACAGGTCTTCGTCCTGTATTGAATACTTTCTTTGTCTTTCAAATTCGATCTGCATCACGACAGAATCCACCGCCGGAACCGGGAAAAAGACCTGTCGTGGAATGCGAAAAAGTACTTTCACATCGCAATAGGTTTGAAAAAGAACCGACGGTACGCCATAGGATTTTTGATTCGGCGGACTGGCCATGCGCTCTCCCACTTCTTTTTGTACGGTGACAACACTGTCCCGAATACAGGAACGATTCTCGAGGAGGTGAAAAAGAATCGGAGAGGTGATATAGTAGGGAAGATTGCCTGCAACCCGGAGTTCGTGCTTTCTTTCGCAGATCGAAGAAATATCAAACTTGAGAAAATCTTTTTCGATCAAATGAAATTTCTTTTCCCCACGGAATCTCTCCGTTAAAAATTGACACAGTCTCGAATCGATCTCAACCCCGTAGATTTGGCTCGCCGAACTTTTCAAAAGTAGTTCGGTCAATGCCCCCTCGCCGGAACCGATTTCCAGAATCCGATCGCCCGGCTGAATGCCCATCGATTCGACAAGACGTATTGCGAAAGAACGGTCTTTCAAAAAATGCTGGCCCAACCGTTTTCTGGTTCTTAACCCGGAGACCACTTAGGCGTCCTTATAACAATTGAGCTTTGACAAATCTCAATACGGATTGTCATTCTTAACTCTGTTCTGAATCCTGGCCTGACGCCAGGACAGGCTCGTTTCAGTATTGATTCAGAACCTCATCGTTAAAAGATCGTGAAATAAATTCAGGATGACAGATTACATTTAATTTTAAAATTTGCCAAAGTTCTGTAAATAGATTGAATACTTCAGGAAACGCGAATACCCGGCTTCACATCCTCTTCCGTCGTTAAAACTGCGTGTCCTTTATCTGTTTTGACCGCCAGAAGCATTCCCTTCGATTCCACACCGCGAATGACCGCTGGTTTGAGATTGGCCACCACGATCAGTGTTTTCCCGATCATCTCTTCCGGGGAATAGCTTTGAGCAACGCCTGCTACGATCTGCCTCTTCTCGCTCCCGAGATCGATCTGCAGTCTGAGAAGTTTATCAGCCCCCTCCACTTTCTCTGCCTCGATCACCTTGGCCGTTTTTAGTTCGATTTTTTGAAACGTATCAAAATCGATTGTCCCATCATCGGCTGTCTTTCGATCTTGGGTATTGGATTCAATTCTCTTCAATTTGTCTATTTCCTTCTGAATAACGTCGTCCTCGATTTTTGTAAAAAGAATTTCCGCCGGTCCGAGATTGTTACCGGCCGGAAGTTCCTTTTTCCCGGCATCGTCCCACTTAAGATCCCCCTCCACATTCAGCATCTTCTTCACTTTTCCGCTTGAAAACGGAAGAACAGGCTCCATTAAAATCCCCAGGGCCAGCATGGTTTGCACACAGAGATTCAGTGTCGTCGCACAAACCTCCGGGTGAGTTTGACGTGTCTCCCAGGGTGCTTTATCGTTAAAATATTTATTGGCAAACCGGCAAAGATCCATCATTCGGTGAACGCTGTTTCTGATCTCAAATCGATCCAGACACTCTCCAATTTCAACCGGTCCATTCCGGATTTTATCAAGCATGGTTCGATCCAGATCGTCCATTTTCCCCCTTTCGGGAATACATCCACCGTAGTATCGATGAACAAAGGTCAGCGTACGATTCAGAAAATTGCCTAAAATGTCGGCCAGTTCATCGTTATTTCTGCTCTGAAACTGCGTCCACGAAAAATCCGTGTCTTTGGTCTCCGGAGCATTGGCTGCGAGGGTGTATCTCAGGGGATCCGGAGGAAAGTTATTCAGATAATCTCTCAGCCAGATCGCATAATTCCGGCTGGTCGAAATTTTATTGCCTTCGATGGTCAGGTATTCATTGGCCGGAATCGCCTCTGGAAGAACATATCCCCCGGCTTCCATCAGCATCATCGGAAAAAGGATCGCATGAAAAACAATATTATCCTTCCCGATGAAATGAACGAGTTTGGTATCCGGACTGCACCAGTAGGTTTTCCATCGATCCGGCTTGCCGGATTTCTCTGCCCATTCTTTCGTGGATGAGATATATCCGATGGGCGCATCAAACCAGACATAGAGCACTTTTCCTTCCGCTTCTTCAAGCGGAACCGGAACACCCCAGTGAAGATCCCGGGTAATGGGACGGTCCTCCAGACCTTCTCGGTACCATCCGAGAGCATAATTCCGAACATTCTCTTTCCATCTTTTCGTATCGAACCAGGCTTTCCAGTTATCGGCAAACCGCCCCATGGGCATATACCAGTGTCGGGTCTCTTTTAAAACCGGTTTTGAACCGTCTATCTTTGATCTCGGATTGATGAGATCTTTCGGCTCCAGCCATTTCCCGCAGGAATCGCATTGATCTCCGCGCGCTTTATCGTACCGGCAGTGCGGGCACGTTCCTTCGACATACCGGTCTGGGAGAAAACGTTTGGTTTGTTCGCTGTAAAACTGCTCTTCTGTTTTCACAACAAAGACGTTTTTCTTATATAAAATGGAGAAGAATTCCTGAGCCGTTTTATGATGCAGATCCAGCGAAGTCCTGGAATAGTTGTTGAAGCTGATTCCCAGCTGCTCAAAACTCTCTTTGTTCATCTCGTGATACCGGTCCACGACATCCTGAGGAGAAACACCTTCCTTGTCCGCAGTCACTGTGATCGGCACCCCGTGTTCATCCGAACCGCATATATAGAGAACATCCCGCCCCTTCAATCTCTGATAGCGAACATATATGTCTGCCGGCAGATAGGCTCCGGCAATATGCCCGAGATGCAGAGGCCCATTCGCATAAGGAAGTGCACTTGTGACCAGAATTCTTTTGAATTGTTTCAAGTCCGACTCTCTTTTTCCTTTTTTCTCTTCGGTTTTTTCTTTTTGCTCTTCTGAATATCCATCAATTTTTTCAGCTCTTCGAGCGGGACTTTCTCTTCTTCTTCATTCTCATAGACGATCAGGGCCTCCCGGGCAAACACATCGATCTTCTTTAAAAAACCTTTGCCCTTCTTTGTCCGTATCTCTGTTTCAACTTCGGGAAACTGTTTCAAAATGTCCTCATAATAATCCTTCTCGTATCTCAGACAGCACATGAGACGTCCGCAGGCACCCGAAAGCTTTGTCGGATTAAGAGACAGATTCTGCTCCTTGGCATACTGTGTGACGACCGGTTCGAATTCCCTCAGGAAACTGCGGCAGCAAAGTCGGTATCCGCAGACACCGACGCCGCCCAATCTCTTGGCCTCGTCCCGGACGCCGATCTGTCTAAGTTCAATCCGCGTTCTGTAACGGGTAGCCAAATCCCGCACTAGCGCTCTGAAATCGACCCGCTTATCTGAAGTAAAATAAAAAGTGATCTTTTTACGGTCAAATTGATACTCCACATCCACCAATTTCATGTCGAGACCGTGTTCTTCGATCCGTTTCCGGCATGCGGCGAATGCATCTCTCTCCAGCAGATGGTTTTCCTCCAACTGTTCCATTTCCTTCCGGTTCGCTTTCCGAATCACCTGCATCAGTTCCTGATCACCGGCTCTGCGATCCACAAGGCTCCCGATATTGATAATCCGGGCCATATCTTCTCCCTTCTCGACCTGAA
>CAZIAH010000079.1:0-19420 GCA_964537715.1 uncultured bacterium
CTGTATTCCGATTGATCCTTTTTATCTGACCTGGAAAGCCAAAGAGTATGATATGCCGACCCGGTTCATCGAACTGGCCGGCGAAATCAATACACAGATGCCTTACTGGGTCGTCCAAAAAACGATAGAGGCGCTGAACGAACACGGAAAAAGCATAAAAGGAGCGAAAATCCTGATACTCGGTGCGGCCTATAAAAAAGACATCGATGACATGAGAGAAAGCCCGACATTGAAGCTCATCGAAATCTTGGACAGCAAAGGCGCCAAAGTGGATTATAATGATCCCTACATTCCCGTTCTACCGAAGGTGAGAAAATATCAGTTTCACATGAAAAGTGTGGATTTAATCCCGGATAATCTAAAACAATATGATGCAGTTATCATTTCTACCGATCACACAGATTACGATTACGAAAATATTTTGGAGCATACGCCACTGATCATTGATACACGCAATGCGACAAAAAATGTACAAAACAACCGGGGAAAAATTGTAAAGGTCTAAGATATTTGAAGTAAATCGGAGAGAATTAAAATGATGAAAATCTACTCTATCATCAAAATACTCCTCTTTTCCATAATAATTGCAAATATCATTCAAGCCCAAAACATGGAAGAAGAGGAACTCTGGACACGAAAGAAAAAGAAAGAAACCATTACTCCAAAAAGTGTCGACTTCTTCAAAATGTGGGAAGAAAAAGAACAAACCAAAGAAGATTTCGAAATCTGGAAACGACAAAGAGAAGCCAAAATTAGGGAACGTCTCGAACAGTCGGAAGCATTGGAAAAAGCGGTGGATCCTGATAAATATATCGTTGGTCCAGGAGATATTTTTTCTTTCAATATCTGGGGAATAATGGAAAAACAGGTTCCGCTTCCTGTTTCACCGGAAGGTAAATTGTCCATACCTTCAGTGGGTGATATTTCTGTAGACGGGAAATCTTTATCCAAGGTACACGAACTGGTATTAACTGAAGCAGAAAAATTTTATAAAAATAGTAAAGTGACTTTAGTATTGGAATCTCTGCGATTCTTTCGCATCCATGTAACCGGAGAAGTAGAGTTCCCGGGCACTTATTTGGCACAAGCCACAGATCGAATTTCTGAAATGATTACCGAAGCTGGTGGTACAACTGAATGGGCATGGAAGAGAAAAATAGTATTGAAACATAATAATGGGAATCCGGATTACTTTGATTTAGCCGATTTCGAACAAAGTGGAAACGTTGATGAAGACCTCTATGTCAACGGAGGGGATATCATCTATGTACCGCCCATCAATTTGGAGAACAACCTGGTTCATGTGCAAGGAGATATTAAAAGTGCCGGGATCTATCAAATTTTTGAAAATGAACATTTATTGGATTTTCTTCAACGAATTCGGGCCATGAAAAAAAATACAGACCTTTCCAAAATATCTGTAATCCGTGTAAACGAAACAAAAAATACTGAAAAAACGATCTATTTCCCCTTTGCTTTGTCAAACGATAAAGATTCTCAATTCCCGTTAAAAAATAACGATAAAATAATCTTGCCATCAAATTACGTTTATGTAAAAGGAACCGTAAGCAAACCAGGAGCATATCCATATGTTCTAAATATGAAAGCCCGAGATTATGCAGGTATGGCTGGAAGTGATTATCGATCAGGAAGCATCAAAGCAATAAAAGTCTATCATATCCGAACCGGAAAAATAGAAAAAGGGCAGGAAGTTTTGGTCGAACCAGGAGACATTGTAGAAGTACCACAAACCTTTGAGTTAAAATTTCGAGAAATATTAGGTATCGTCTCGACTTTTGCATACTTTGTTATCGCTGCAGCCTCTGCTGGAGCTTTTGATTAATCATATCAGAAAATTATTGTTCATGAAATAAAACATTGGAATAAATAATTATGAATCCTAAAAAAACCAGTTTACCAATTTTTTTTCATATTCTTATAAAAAATCGAAGAAGAATTATAATCAATTTTATATTTGTAGGTATTTTCTCGGCTTTAATCAGTCTGATATTACCTGAATGGTACAGAGCATATTCAACAATATTGCCTCCAACAGATGAACAAGATTTGACAAATATTAGTTCATTTGTAGGCGACCTACGCATGCAAGCTTTAGGATTAGGTCAAACATCCGAACAAACCGATATCTATATTGCGACATTAAAAAGTCGAACGGTCATGGAATCGGTTGCAAATAAATTCAATCTTATGAAAATTTATCGAGCAAAAAATATTGAAAAAACAATTAAAATATTAAGAAAACATTGCGGTGTCAATCTTGATGAAGAAGGTACTATCACAGTTTTTGCAGAAGCAAAAACATCGTGGTTTGCGATGTTTAATAAAAACAAAAAAAATAAGGCACGACTTTTAGCTAAAGATATGACAAACTTCTTCATTTCGGAGTTGGATAGAATTTCTGCCAAATTACGAACAAGTAAAGCAAGAAATACCCGAATATTTATTGAGGAAAGATTTAATCAAAATATTGAAGATCTTCATCATGCAGAAGACCTATTCAAACAATTCCAGGAAAAACATGGCACAATCGCCTTACCTGAACAAACCAATGCGACTATTTCTGCGATGGCTGAACTAAAAGCCCAAATTATTACCAAGGAAGTTGAATTGGGTGTTCTGAGAAAAAACGTCGGAGAAAAACATGCGGATTTTATAAAAACATATGATGAGTTAAAAGAACTGAATAAAAAATATGATGAAATGAATGTTGGGAAATTGAAAGAGTCCTCAAATCGAGAGGTTAAAACCGATCAAAAAGATGTTTTTCTTACATTAGAAAACGTGCCCAATTTATCATTACATTATGCCCGTCTATACAGAGATGTTTTAATACAAGAAAAAATAATGGAATTTTTATTACCCCAATTTGAACAAGCAAAAATACAGGAAGCAAGAGACACTCCTACTGTTCAAGTTCTTGATGAAGCTGTAAAACCAATAAAAAAACACAGACCTAAAAGAATGATTCTTGTTCTTTTTTATGGATTTCTCAGTTTTATTTTTACCATGTTATATTTTTACTTTGAGCCCACATTTTTTGATTTCTACAAGGAACTATCAAACCTCAAATCATGAGCACGATTCAATTCACACCGGGGAAAATTCTTATTAAAAATTTAACCATTAATTTTATTGGAATGGTTATCCCTTTGTGTACTGGGATTATTGCCCTTCCTTTAGCAATTAAAGGTCTCGGTTCCGATGCATTTGGTATACTTATGATTGTATGGACAACATTAAGTTATCTTACCTTATTGGATTTTGGACTTTCCCGATCATCGACAAAATATACTGCGGAAAATTTGAAAAGGGGGAACCAAGATGTCATTCCTTCGATCTTTTATACGTCCATCACTCTAAGTTTTCTATTTGGATGTTTAAGCTGTATTTTACTGGTCATCTTCAAGTCGTTATTGATAAATTCAATATTAAATATTCCTGTAAATTTTATTTCTGAGACCAATCGATCGTTCTATCTCATTGCGCTATCACTCCCTTTTATTCTGATTTCAATCAGTTTGAAGGGTATGCTGAGTGCCGCTCAACGATTTGATCTGGTAAATCTTATTCATGTCCCGGTGACTACTTTAAATTTTATCTTCCCGGCACTTACCTTGCCATTTAATCTGAAATTATCGGATGTGATATTAGGTATATGTATCAGTCGTGTTCTATCAACTTTGATCTATTTCATTCTATGTATAAAGATTTTCCACATTTCATTAAAAAAACCAATCGTAAGAACCAATATGTTAAAGATCTTATTAACTTATGGAGGCTGGATTACAATAACAGCTATAATTAGTCCCATCCTGGTTTATTTAGACCGTTTTTTTATCGGTTCAATACTGACAATGAAGGATTTGACATATTATTCGGCACCTCTCGAAGCTGTACTTCGTTTAAGGATCCTGCCTCTTGCAATTATGACAACTCTCTTTCCTGAATTTAGTATTGGTCTTGGTTCTACGAATCATCAAAGATTACTTTTTCTTTTTGAAAAATCTTTTAAATTAATATTGATTTCAACAGGGATATTATCAATTATAATCTTCTCATTTTCTCATGATATCCTATATATTTGGTTTGGGAGTGAGTTTGTAAGAAATTGTAAAGTTGTCCTTCAAATCTTTTCATTAAGTATTTTCATCAATTTCCTGGCATTGATACCCTTCCATTTTTTACAGGGAATAGGGAGACCGGATCTGCCTGCCAAATTTCACATAATAGAATTTTTCTTATATATCCCGCTAATATTTCTATTAACAAAAAAATTTGGCATCAAGGGTTCTGCAATAGCATGGCTAATCAGAGTGACCTTGGATTCTGTGTTGTTATATAAATGGACAAATAAATTCTTACCTAAATTTTCCGATATTTTTAAAACTGCAAAATACAAAAAAATAGCGGGTCTATTAATTGGCCTTTTTATCCTATTATATCTTTTGGGATTCAGTCATATTTCTTTGATTATCAAATTTTTTCTATTATCACTTATTCTTATTTTGACCGGATATATGATATGGAAATTCATCTTTGATTATGAAGAGAAAAAAACACTTACATCGATTGTCCAAAAATTTAAATTCAGAACTGTTCCCGTGGATTAATTCAGATGACACAACCCAAACTAGCAATCATTATATTAAACTGGAATAATTGGAATGATACCTGTGAATGTATGGCTTCACTATTAGAAAATACATACCAGAATTTCCAGATTATTCTGCTCGATAATGGATCAAACGATGATTCAATTAAATACATACAATCCTGGGCTAAAGGAAGACAACTTATTTCAATTGGTCCTTTAAAATCCGTTGCAAAAAAATATAAGGTTGACTTTAAAAAATTTTCACTAAATGAAATTCAGGATAAAAATTATAAATTAAATACTTTAAGAACCAGATTATTAATAATAGAAAACAATGAAAATATTGGGTTTGCGCGAGGGTGTAACACCGGTATTCGATATGCACTGAGAAATCATTTCGAAAATATCCTTTTACTCAACAATGATACTACTGTTGATAAAAAATGTATAGAAATACTAATTGATTTCAATAACAATAACAAACAATACGCGGTGTTATCACCTAAAATTTACTATTATGATAAACCAAATCAGATCTGGAATTTCGGAGGGAAATTGACTTTAAACGGCAGTCGTAAATATTATTGTCAAAACAAAATTGATACCAATAATATCAAAGAAGAAGTCAAAGAAATTACTTTTATTACCGGATGTGCACTTTTTGCGCGTACCGAAATATTCGAGAAATATGGTCTTTTATCAGAAAAATTCTTTTTTGGAGAAGAAGATTATGAATTTAGTTTAAGAATGAAAAATCTCCGAATAAAAATGGCTGCAATAGCTTCAGCAAAAGTATATCACAAAATCGGATTGTCAAGTAATATAGTTTTTTCTGAAAATCATACACCCTATATTTTCATTGGATGTTTGAACAGATTTTTAAATATGAAATCATACTATTCTTTCATATATTGGAATATTTGGAGAGTTATTTCATTGCTATATATTTTCCCCATGTTGATTATAAAAAAACATATTCCGATAGATCGCTCTATACAATTTATAATGCTTTTAATGCAATATTCTAACAAATTCGATAAAGTAGATAAAAAAATATTTCATAAAATTAGTAACTTATTAAAATAGATCTTTTAAAATGATTGATATATTAAGCGTATTTGTATTAATTCTTTTTTGTATCTCAATCAGCTTTTGGGAATACTCCCAATTTAAAACATTTATCACCCCTTTTAATGTAATAACATGGCCATATATAATCATTGCACTAATGATCAACTGTATAGGTAAATACTTCGGTTTTTTCCCAGTCAGTTTCAAAAGTATTTTTTTCGTTATTGGGTGTTTATCTTTTTTTATTTTAGGCAAAATTTTTATTAGCACTTGCATTGATAATAAGTCCAAACAATCTACGAATAGTAGCAATTTAAATATTGATAATATTTTTAAATCATATCGCTCGCTTTTCATTATTATCGCTTACATATCAATAATTGCAGGACTCATCCATTTTCATTCTTGCATAAAAGAATTTGGATGGAGGGGGATTGCATCTTATGATTTCCGGAATACTTATGGATCAGGTTTATTATCTCATATTATGTTAATTAGTAGACCTGCTTTTATTTTTATCTTCGCTTATTATCTATATTCAAAAAAGAAAACCTTGTTGTTCCCTCTATTATTAATATTTATTATGGTTATTATCAGACAAGTAAAGTATCATGTCATTATCCTTTTACTCGGGGGGATTTATTTCAGCTTTAGTTATCATCTGATACGCATTAACTTTAAAAAAATATTTTATCTAATTATAATTATTTATACACTTTTTAATCTTTCGTATACAATAGGTTTTAGTACCTTAGGAGTTTCTCATGCATATTCATCAAAAGTCCAAACATTTTTATTCAATCATTTTTTTACGTACCTTTTCGGTGGCGTTATTGGTTGCAGCGAAATACTTAATAACACCTTTTATCCTCTATACAGTATAAAAGAAATATTTGCTGTCCCTGTTAATATCGTTAGAGTCCTCAATGAACACAACGAATTGGTAGATATTATCATTCGAAATTGGATACCGGTGTCAAATATTCATAAATATTTTCACAATTCCAACGTATTCGGACTATTCGGAATGCTCTACGCCTATATGGGAGTATATCTAACCTTCCTCTATTTGTTTATTTCTGGAATAATTATTTATGGGATATATAATATCTCAATAAGAAATGATAACAAAATTGTACCACGACTTATTAGTATTATCATTATGAGTTTTTTAACACTTTCATTTTTTGGATTCTATTTTAACATGCTTGCATTTGCCGAAATAATTATTTCTACAATAATACTAATCTTAATATTTAATTTTATTAAAATCCTTATTCAGCACACAACTCTCAAATATAGATCAGCCGATAATCAAAAATAAAATCCGCTGGACACAAAAAATGAAAATCTGTTTTCTTGCTGATGCACCAAATCCTCATACTATTAAATGGGTAAATTACCTTTCGAATCAAAATTATGATGTTCATATAATATCTTTTCGACAAAAATTGATACCCGGAATTACATTTCATTCTATTATCAAAACGATACCGGTCCATATTGATCATAACGCATACATACTCACAAAAATTGGTTATTTAAGTTATCTGAATCAAGTAAAACAAATAATAAAAAATATTAATCCTGACATCCTTCATGCTCACTGGGCAACATCTTATGGTTTAATGGGGGCTTATTCTGGATTCCATCCATTCATCATTTCTACGTGGGGAAGAGACATTTATAAGGCATCATCCGGGTCGTTTTTTTATAAGAAAATCATTAAATATAGCCTTAATAGAGCGGATATTATTACAGCTACAAGTAAAACACTTGCTGAAGAAACATCAAAATTCATAACTGGAAAAAATAAACAAATTCACACCATCCCATTCGGTGTGGACATCCACCAATTCAGTCCTAAAAAATCGAGTTCAAAAAGGAATTCGACATTGACAATAGGTATTGTTAAAAAGCTTGAACCATATTATGGTATCGAATATGCTATAAGAGCATTTGCTATTGCCTATAAAACTCATAAGCATATTAAATTACAAATAATTGGGAATGGATCTCAAAGAGATCATTTACAGAAATTAGTGAAACAACTTAACATTATAGATAAAGTGACTTTCTTTGGAGAAATAAAATACGAAACGATACATCGCTATTATAAATCAATAGATATATTATTAATTCCCTCTTTAATTGAATCATTTGGAGTAGTTGCATTGGAAGCTTCAGCCTGCGGCATTCCAATAATTGCCTCTAAGACAGGCGGACTGTTCGAAACAATTGTTGATGGCAAATCAGGATTTCTGGTTCCTCCTAAAAATCCTCAAGCGATAGCTGATAGACTCAAGCAACTAATTGAAAATGATGTAGATAGAAAAAGAATGGGACAATTTGGTAGATTTTTCATCGAAAATAACTATGTATGGGAGAAAAATGCTTTGGAAATGGAAAAATTATATAAACAAGTTTATGCAAAATAGATAACACATGAATCTCTTCAATATAAAAAATTCTATGAAATCCATCGTCTATGATTTTACAGGTATATACGACTATTTCCATATTCCACACTTAATTCACGACGATCTAAACATTAATAACCCGATTCACTATTATATCGATCTCAGAAAAAAGTATAATTATAAGGGTAAATTCGATGAAGAAGGAATTTTTCTTTTTTTTCAAAACAAAACTACGGGATGGTTTCATTTCCCAATTTCAATTTTCAATTATGGTATTGGCGCAATGCAAAATTATTTAGCCAACGGTGAGAAAACTGCTTTCAACCGAATGATCGTACAAGCGGAATGGGCATATAATAACCAAATTAAAGAAAATAAATATGAAGGTGGCTGGCAATGTAATTTGGATTTTCCTATATATAATCTTAAATCTGGTTGGATATCAGCCTTGGCACAAGGTCTCGGGATTTCATTCTTATTAAGAGTATGGAAATTAACAAAAGATAAAAGATTTCTTGAATCGGCAAATTTGGCGGTATATCCATACTATAAATTAGTGGAAGACGGTGGTATGAAAGTCCTTTTTCATAATAAATATCCGTTTTATGAAGAATATCCTTCATCATCTCCATCATTTGTCTTGAATGGTTTTATATCTTCAATTCTGGGATTAAGGGATCTGGCATTATTCACAAATAACCAAACCGCAGACAAATTATGGAAACAAGGAATCGCCACATTAAAGGCGATCCTACCTTATTATGATTTAGGATATTGGTCGAGATATGACTTATATAAATCGAAAACCAATATCGCAAGTCGTTTTTACCATCAATATCATATCACTCAACTAAAATTATTATATATGTTGACAGAAGAAAAAATTTTTAATAAATATTCAGAAAAATTTTTATCTTATTACCATAACAAATTATTTCGAATTAAATCTCTTCAAAAAAAGATAGGCTGGCGTATAAAAAGACTATAAAGTATAAACATCTGTCTTAAAATAGTATTTTAAATTTGACCTAAAAAGAAAACAAACATGACAGATATGATCATTAAATGTTCATTTTGGATCTTTATCGCTTTTCTATTTTATATCTATATTGGTTATCCATTGATTCTATACTTTATCAATAAACTCGTTAAATCAAAATTCGATTATTCCACTGTCGAGTATATTCCTGTGATTAGTCTCATTATTCCAGCTAGAAACGAAGAAAAAATCATTGAAAAGAAAATCAGAAACTGTTTAGAATTAGATTATCCTGAAAATAAATTAGAAATCGTTATTGTTTCTGATAATTCAACGGACAAAACTGACGAGATCGTTAGAAAATTTTCAAAAAAGAACGTAAAACTCATTTCCCTTCAAGAAAGGCATGGGAAAACAGAAGCTCAAAATATGGCTTCAAAATTAGCGTCTGGGGAAATTCTTGTATTCTCAGATGCAAATGCAATGTATATTCCGGAAGCTTTAAAACATCTTGCTTCTCATTTTATTAATCCTGAAGTAGCTTGTGTGTCGGGCGAACTTTGCTATAAAAATCCCAATAAAAGCATCGTAGGACATGAGGAAAATTTCTACTGGCAATATGAAAAATTTATTAAAAAACAGGAAGATCAAATCGGGACAATTCTCGGTGTCAACGGATCCATTTATGCAATTAGAAAAGCGAAATATATTCCCCTTGAAAAAGACATGATCAGCGATCTAATCGAACCATTGGAAATTGTCTATCGTGGTGGAAAAATAATCTATGAATCACGAGCTATTTCATATGAAGAAGCATCCATCTCTTTTGAAGACGAATTGAATCGAAAACGCCGCATTGTATCGAGAAGCATCTACAGCTTATTGAAACACCCCTGGCTTTTAAATCCTTTCAAAAATCCCATGATGGTTTTTGAACTAATATCCCATAAAATCCTCAGATGGTTAAGTCCAATTTTTATGATCTTTATCTTAATTATCAATCTATTTATTCTAAAACAGGTTTTTTATATATCCATTTTTTATATTCAAATGTTATTTTATCTTTTATCTATTCTGGGTTGCGTTTTAAGAGGGAATAAAGCACTGCCGTCTTTTTTCTTTATTCCTTATTATGTATATATATTGGGTTATTCATCTATTCTTGGAATCGTTGATGTTATTCATAAGAAAGATTTTATGACTTGGGAACCCATTCGTCACTAAAGAATGCACAATTATAAATTTTTTTTATTAAATGCCAAAAAAACTTGAAAAATTCCTCCTTATCGTCACTGACCTCGTCATGATCCACCTAACTTTTTTTGTCTGGTGTCGGTTGCGGCTCATAATGGGTTTTTATTCACAGACCTCCTTTTGGGAAGTCGCTCAAACTTCCCTGGTATTGTATATCTTCTGGTATCTGCTTTTCGCTCTGTACGGCAATTATCATATCTGGTACACCCGATCGAGAATCGACGAATTCATCACTGTGGTTAAAACCGTATCCATCGGCGTCTTTTTTATCTTCATCATGACATCCGATCTTAAAGGCGATTTCTCCGATCCTCTTCGGCCAAGCCGTTTATTGATTCTCTCCTACTGGGCGCTTTTGATTTTCTTTGTGGGTTCCGGACGCATTCTCCTGAGAACATTGCACCGTAGGCTCCTTGCGATGGGTATCGGTCACAGAAAGACGCTGATTATTGGCTGGGGGGAAAAAGCATGGGAACTGTTTGACAAAGTGAAAGATGCCCCCGCAATGGGGTATAATATCCATGGATTCATAACCATATCGGGTCGACCGAAGAAAGGGAAATATAAAGATGTTCCCATTTTGGGTGGACTGGATCAACTCCATCAAGTCATCCAAAAAAAGAATACTCAGGAAATTCTGATCGCTCTACCAAGAAGATCGGAACGTATGTTGGAGCAGGTCATTGCCGAATGTAACGGCACACCTGTAGGATTGAAAATTGTGCCGGATCTATACGATGTCATTATCGGTCAGGTGAGGACCAATCAAATCTACGGATTCCCGCTCATCGAAATCCTGCCCCAGCTCATGGAGCCCTGGGAAAAAACCGTCAAGCGAATGATCGATATCGTGTTTTCGCTGATCATTCTCGTGTGCTTTCTTCCCGCAGGATTGATTATCGCTGCTCTGATCCAGATCGAAACCAGAGGCCCAATTTTCTATACACAGGAGAGGGTTGGAAAAGACGGAAAGATTTTTAAAATTATCAAGTTCCGTTCAATGATCGAAGGTGCGGAGAAGATAACAGGCCCGGTCTGGGCCTCGGTCAATGACTCGCGGATTACGAAAGTGGGAAGGGTTCTAAGAAAATTGCGGCTCGACGAAGTTCCCCAGTTTATCAACGTTCTGGATGGAAACATGTCTCTCATCGGACCCAGACCGGAACGTCCCTTTTTCGTTGAAAAATTGAGAAAGGTATTTCCCCTTTACACAAGGAGACTGCGCATTCAGCCGGGCATTACCGGATGGGCTCAGGTCAAAGGAGGTTATGACCAGTCCCTGGAACATGTCAGACAAAAACTGGAGTACGATCTTTTCTATTTAGAAAACATGTCTCTTCGAATGGACATGAAAATTATGATCAATACAATGTATGTGATGTTAATCGGCAAGGGACACTAAGCTATTTTAGGAATTAATTAAGGAAAGGAAAACACCGTGAATATACCCATGGTCGATCTGGTCACCCAGTATCAAAGCATCCGAAAAGAAATGGACAAAGCGATTAAAAATGTTCTGGAAAGCGGCTATTTCATTATGGGACCGGAAGTGGGAGCTTTCGAACAGGAAATGGCCGATTTCAGCAATGTGAAATTCGGCATCGGCTGCGCTTCCGGGACAGAGGCCCTCCAAATCGCCTTGATGACGATCGGTATCGAACCCGGAGACGAAGTGATTACCACTCCATTTACATTCGTCGCAACTGCTGAAGTGATCGTTTTGTTCGGGGCGAAACCGATTTTCGTGGATATCGATCCAGTTACCTACTGCATCAACGTCGAAAAAATTGAAAAGGCCGTATCCAAAAAAACCAAGGCGATCATTCCGGTCCACCTCTACGGCCAGACGGCGGATATGAACCCGATCAATGCCATCGCGAAAAAACATGGCCTTCCGGTGATCGAAGATGCGGCCCAAGCCGTGGGCGCAACCTACAAAGGAAAGCGGACATGCGGACTCGGAGACATGGGTTGCCTGTCTTTTTTCCCATCCAAAAATCTGGGAGCGTACGGCGATGGAGGCATGGTACTGACATCCAATGCGGAATATGCGGAACAACTCCGCATCATTCGGAACCACGGATCTTCGAAACGGTATCATCATACGCTACTTGGAGTCAACAGCCGGCTCGATGCGATTCAGGCGGCCATTCTCAGGGTGAAGCTCAAGCACCTCACAGCATGGAACGATGCGAGAAAAGACCGGGCTGCGCTCTATTCCGAACTGCTGAAAGATGCCAATGTCGTTACACCCGTGACGGCGGAAACCAACGAGCATGTTTTCCACCAGTATACGCTCTTGGCCGAAAACCGGGACGGGCTCAGGGATCATCTTAATAAAGCCGGGATCGCCATTGCGATTCACTACCCCATCCCTCTGCATCTGCAGCCGGCTTACAAGCATTTGGGATATAAGAAGGGAGATCTCCCCATAGCGGAGAAAATTTCTGAAAAGGTCATTTCACTCCCCATGTATCCGGAACTCAAGGAAGAAGACATTCATTACATCGCCAATAAAATTATCGAATACACAACATCATAGGAGTTTTCTTTTTTATGCTGGACCATCATTTTATTCGTGAAAATCCCGAAATTGTCAAGGAGGCAATCCGAAAAAAGAACAGCCGCGTCGATATCGATTCGCTGTTAGCACTGGATGAAAAGCGCCGGGAAAACATCAAAAAGGCAGATCAGTTGAAAGCGGAACGCAACCGGGTTTCCGAAGAGATCGGCAATCTCAAGAAAAAAGGAAAGGATGTCTCCGCCATTATTAAAAAAATGGGAAAAGTTTCGGATGAAATCAAGCAGTTGGACGGAGAAAGAAAAAAGATCGAAGCAGACATGCATCGGATTGCCATCACCATCCCGAACATTCCGCATCCATCAGTTCCTGTAGGACCCGATGCCAGTTACAACAAAATCGTGAAGGAGTGGGGAAAACCGGTGAAACTGGATTTTCAACCCAAAACTCACTGGGACATCGGTTCGGCCCTCAGTATATTGGATTTTGAACGTGGAAGCCGGCTTTCCGGATCCAATTTCATTGCAATGAACGGAATCGGCGCCAAACTGGAACGGGCACTGATCAATTTCATGATCGACCTGCATGTGGAAAAACACGGATACACCGAGGTCTCGGTTCCATTTATCGTTTTAAGGGAAATGATGTTCGGAACCGGCCAGCTGCCCAAACTCGAAGAGGACATGTATCTCATCGAACAGGACGATCTCTTTCTCATTCCCACGGCCGAAGTTCCCGTGACCAATCTGCACAGAGAGGAAATTCTCAGGGAAAATCAACTGCCCATTCGTTACACGGCATACACGCCCTGTTTCAGACGTGAAGCCGGATCGTACGGCGCAGACACCCGCGGTCTGATGCGGATCCATCAGTTCGACAAGGTTGAAATGGTCAAATTCGTCAAACCGGAGACTTCTTACGATGAACTGGAAACGCTTCTCAGCAATGCCGAGGAAGTCCTCCAGCTTCTCGAACTCCCTTACCGCGTGGTGGCACTGTCCACGGGTGATCTCTCCTTTGCCGCGGCAAAATGTTACGATTTGGAAGTGCACGCTGCCGGCATCGACCGGTGGCTCGAAGTTTCTTCCTGCTCGAATTTCGAGGACTTTCAAGCGAGACGGATGAACATTCGATTCCGCCGGGAAGCCGGACAAAAGCCCGAATACGTGCACACACTCAACGGTTCCGGACTGGCGCTTCCAAGAACCGTGATTGCTATCCTGGAAAACTACCAAACCGACGAAGGCACAGTCGTCATACCGAAGGTTTTAAGAAAATATATGAATATGGATGTAATTAAATAAAATATTCTTTAAAAATTCCAAATGCAAAAATCCAAACTTCTCCGCCATAGGCGGATCTGCCTTTGGCGGAAAATAAAACACAAATACCAAATGCCAAAAAAATTTATTTGGATTTTGTACTTTGACATTGACTTGTCATTTTGATTTTTGACATTTGGCATTTTGTTAAACAAAGGAGAATATGTAAAATTTTAGTGTACTAAGTAATCAAAAACCGAACAAGGAGATCGTGATATGATCGTTACAACCACACCCACAGTCGAAGGAAAACCCGTAAAAGAATACAAAGGCATTGTGGCTGGCGAAGCCATCATGGGTGCCAACATTGTCCGGGATATTTTTGCTTCGATCACCGACATTGTCGGCGGACGCTCAGGAGCGTACGAACAGAAATTGATCGATGCAAGAGAAATATCCATCCAAGAAATGATGGATCATGCTAAAAAATTAGGTGCCAATGCTGTGGTTGGTGTGGACATCGATTACGAAGTCGTCCGGGAAGGTATGCTCATGGTTACGGCAGCAGGAACGGCTGTTGTAATTTGATTGTAATCTTTCAACATTAATTTAAACAAACGTAAACAAAAAACTTGATTTTTAAATTAAATATTTTTAATTTTCCGCAGGAATTTTAAGGTAGTATATATCTAAATTCTGGGAGGGAAAGAAAATGGATATATTATATTCATTAAAAAAGTGTCTTCTGTTATTTATCATTTTATGTCTCTACGTATTCGGAAATCTCCATGCACAGGGTGTATACCTGCCAAACAAATCTCGCATTCATGTATCCCCTCCTGCAAAAGAACTACAATCCAGTATGACATCAAGTCAAAAGAAACTCAGTTCGGATCTTCTCCAATTGATTGATCAACGGTTTTTACCGGGTGGTACAACCTTGCAGGCGCATGCAGAATCAATGAAAAAAATGAAACAATTTCAATCTGACGAGCAGGGTATCGTACCTGTCGATAAGATCAAAGACTCAAGAGTTTATGTCTATATTAAGTTGAAACCGGAAACGCAAAAAAATACTCTTGATCCGTTTCTACAGAAAATCACAGATGTTGATGAAAACAGTAATCTGGTAGTCGCCTGGATCAAAGTATCCAATCTCGAGAAAGTTGCTTCACTGGACGGTGTGAGAAGTATCCGGACCGTCATGCCACCAGTCGTTCGAACGGGGGATGTAACCACAGAGGGAGATGGAATTCATAAAACATCGGATGTGCGGACCACTTATTCTCAATCGGGATCGGGAATGAAAGTGGGTATCATTTCGGATGGTGTGGACACCCGCTCGGCTTCACAGGCAACCAGCGATTTGCCTAGTGACGGTTCCGGCTTGACTGTATTGAGCAATACTGTGGGCGGTGATGAAGGCACTGCCATGCTCGAAATCGTGCACGATATGGTTCCATCTGCTGATCTCTATTTTCATGATTGTGGGAGCAATACAGTGGCTTTCAACAGTGCCATCGACGACTTGGTCAGTGCCGGCTGCGATGTCATCTGCGATGACATTGGATGGCTCCTAGAACCCTATTTCGAAGATGGAACCGTTGCTTCCCATGTTGCTTCTGTGTTGTCAGGAAATGACATTATTTATGTGTCCTCGGCTGGAAATGCCGGGAGTAGTCACTATCAGGGTGATTATTATCCGATTCCAAGTAGTACACAACACGATTTCAGCGAGGGAGCAGGTACAGGATATTACTATCTATATGCTTATATGGAAACAGGTTCCAATATAAGAATCGTTCTCCAGTGGAATGATCAGTCTGGTTCTTCGGGTAACAATTATAACCTTTACTTGTACAGTTATTCCTTGGGTGGTACAGTAGCTTCGAGTACAACTGTCCAGGATGGAGACGATGATCCTTTGGAATGGATCAATTACGATGCTACTTCTGGTTCAGCCGGTGATTTTGCCATTATCGTTGATAAAATTTCAGGATCTGCCAAAACACTTGAGGTTTATATCTATGCGGGCAGTGGAGCAGGAGCATATACAAACAACATCACACCTGTAGATGCAATATACGGTCACCCGGCTGTAGTTGGGGCCGTAGCCGTCGGTGCGGTTCGTGTCACCACACCCACCACGATTGAGAGTTTCTCTTCCCAGGGACCCTGTACGATTACGTATCCTTCGTCTGAATCAAGAGACAAACCGGACATCGTCGGAACGGACGGTGGCGTTATTACAGGCGCTGGCAGTTTTGGTAGCTGGGATGGTGCGAACTGGAGATTTTATGGCACGTCCGCGTCTGCGCCACATGTGGCTGCTGTCTGCGCACAGCTTTGGGCGCAATTGCCAAGTAACACAGGGGATCAGATCCGCGACAAAATTCTGGCCACATCCGTTGATCTGGGTACAAGCGGTTTCGATAATGTGTTCGGGTACGGTCGTGCCGACGCATTGGAGGCTTTTGATACCTATGTCTCTGTCGCCACACCCACATTCGATCCGGCTGCAGGGACCTATTCTTCTACCCAGAATGTAACCATCAGTACGACCACACCCAGTGCAACCATTCATTATACAACAGACGGAACAGATCCGACAGAAAGTGATCCGACATACAGCAGTCCGGTTTCGATCGCTGAAAATACCACGTTGAAGGCAAGAGCATACAGAACCGGATGGACTTCAAGCTCGATTGCATCCGGTGACTACGACTTGGGTTTTTGGACTCAAACCCAGACTGTCTCCGGCACGGGCAGTTACACATTCAATGCGGACGGCGACGGCCACGATTTCGTTATCAACTTTACCAGCATGACGGGCAGCGGCGATGTGACTGTCAAACAGTACACCAGTGCGCCAACGAATGTACCTGGCGTAAATGTACTTGATAACTACTTCGAAATCACGGTACCCGGAGGCATCACCAATTTCACAGCCAATTTGACGTTTCAATACCTGGATGGTGAAGCTTCGGGATATACAGAATCTTCTGATTATTTTGGGATTGGCAAATACAATGGTTCTACAAACACCTGGCAATGGCTTGGAGGAACCGTTGATGCGGGATCGAATACGGTTACTGTGAGCGGAGTCACTTCCTGTTCTGATTTTGCTGTCTTCCGCCGAATTTTCGGAGACTATAACGATGATGGATATGTAGATGTCAATGACTTTCAGCAGTTCGCTTCGGTATGGCATCAGACCAATACCGGTGAGTTTTCAGAAGGCAGTAAAGCCCGGTTCTTCAACGTCAACAAGGATACAGACGGTGGGGACCAAATTATTGACGTGAAAGACTTCCAAGGATTTGCCACAGTCTGGCATAATGGAACACCTTAACCTCACATCATATTATCCAAGATTGGTTTAAAAATAGGAGAATTGGAATATGAAGCACTTGAATTTAAATTTCTATAGAATCTTGATCGCAGGACTCATTTCAATCGTCGTGCCTGTGTTTTCTGGCCAAAATGCATCGACCCAGATTGCATTCGATCTGAATTCCAGCACTTCTGGCAATCAAGGCCTTTTGCAAATACCTTCACCTGGTGTTGGTGTCAATGTGGATGTCGAGATCCGAGTGATCGGTGCTACCAATCTGGCTTCGTTTGAAGTGGATATTCATTATCCGAAAGATGATTTGACTTATAGCAATGTGTATGAAGATAATTTTAATACAAGTGAGGTCAATATTCTCAATACCACAGGTAGTGTTCTTGGTGTAATCAAATCCGATGATCCGGTAAATGGCATTCTGAACTTTTCAATGGCCAGTACAGATCCGAATAATGCGGCTGCTTGTCCCGATGGGGATGGATTGCTCGCTCTGGTTCGCTTTGTGACCAAAGTGGCCTCACCAGGTCTCCTTTCATTCGGAGATGTGACCTGGGTTGGTCATGATGATGTATCCGATGAGTGTAGTGAAGCAAACAAAGGTGGGGATGCTTCCCTGCCGGTTCAAATCACCCAGTTTACAGCATCCGCAAGTCAAAAAGAAGGTGTGACTCTTTTCTGGCAAACCCAGACTGAAGTCAACTGTGCTGGTTTCCATGTCTGGAAGAGTCAGGAAGAAATATCCGGTTATCGAAAAATCACATCCACTCTCATTCCGGGGCACGGGAACACTTCGACGGCCAATATGTACAGCCACATCGACAAAGAAGTCGAAGACAATGTGATTTACTGGTATAAAATTGAAGAACTCTCGACAGATGGGCGGAGTATTTTCATGGGACCTGTCAGTGCAATAGGGATTAAACCTGTACCAAAGGAATTTGCACTTTCCCAGAACTATCCGAATCCGTTCAATCCCGAAACCACATTCGACTACCAGCTTCCTGAAGACACGGATGTACTGGTCTGTATTTATAACACGCTCGGGAAAAGGGTAAAAACCATTGTGGATAAACATCAGGAAGCGGGTTATTATACCGAAACCTGGCGGGGACTGAACGAGGAGGGCAGAAAGGTTTCTTCGGGTATCTATCTTCTGAGCATTGAAACGAAAGAATTTCACAGTGTAAAAAAGGTTTCGTTGATGCGATAATAAGATGATATAAACAGGTGATAATGAAAAGCCGATTCATTCCCGAATCGGCTTTTTCTTTTTATGAATTATTTCTTCTCCCTCAGAGAGAGGATTAAGGAGAGGGGAATAGTTAGAAGAAATTGTGAAATGACTGTAAATGATCACCCTTTCCTACCTCATTCCCCCATCACCTTGATAATCAGCCGTTTTTTTCTCCTGCCGTCAAACTCCGCATAAAACACCTGCTGCCAGGGACCGAGGTCGAGTCTGCCGTCTGTCACGGGAAGTATGACCTGATGATGAACGAGCAGGCTTTTCAAATGGGCATCCCCGTTCGTCTCACCGGTGCGGTGATGGCGGTAGTCCTCACGAAACGGAGCCAGCCTTTCCACCCACTCGTCGATATCCTGCCACAATCCGGGTTCGTGATCGTTCACGATCACGCCGGCCGTAATATGCATCGCCGACACCAGAACCATTCCTTCTTTGATGGAGCATTTAGATACGGCTTCCTCGACCTGAGAAGTGATGTTGATCAGCTCCCGTTTTGTGTTTGTATTAAAATAGTGATACTCCGTATGAAAACGCATGGTATTTCCTCCAAAATTGCCTGTTATACTTCTGACAGATATTTCCGTGTGATATTGACAATCACAGGATGCAATCGGTGATTACTAGCGACCACATTCCCGGAATTCATAGTGTTGTGGGGGGGGGGGGGGGGGGGGGGGGGGGGGGGGGGGGGGGGGGGGGGGGG
>CAZIAH010000080.1:0-19414 GCA_964537715.1 uncultured bacterium
CCATTTCGGTGATGACTGCTGGATTGAAAAACAACCCACTCGAACCCATCGAAAGACTCGTCACCGCTCCGGCCAAGGCGGATGCCCGAGCATCCGAAATGACGCTCAAAAACTGAAACCCGGTCTGAGCCACTTTTTTCTTTTCTTCTCCAAACAGCGGGGCGCTTATGATGAGTATAAACACCACAATGTTCTGCATATAGCGAACTGTTCTCTTCATTGTTTCCATCCTTTTTAATTGTTCAACGGGGTTCATTTTCTACCATCAAATTATCGAATAACAATGAATTTCCGATATATACTTTCCCCTTTTCTGAATAAAAGCTTACCCGTACCGGTATCATAGATATCTCTCGGCACTTCGAAATAGGCAATGTAGAGACCACTGACAACGATCTGTCCCCAATTTGTTTTCGAATCCCAGTATTCGTCTCCGGCACCATTGATATGTTCTTTTTCCCATACCAGATCTCCGCGTTCTGTGTATATTTTTATCGTACATTCTGCGGGCAGTCCAAAAAAGACGATCCGGTCCAAATGGGCCCCAGCCTCTGTGGTAAATTGAAGTTTTCGAGACCGAATATCAAATGGGTTGGGGACCACACGAATGGAATCCAGTGTGGTTTTTTTCGCAGGTCGGAGCAGATTGGCCGCTTTATTCGTAACTGTCCAGAACAGACTGCTGTAGAGCGGTTCTCCGGGATCCAGATCATTATCCGATCCATCACTCTTCGATTGAATGTAATAATAATAATCGAGTCCTCGAACGGCTGAGGTATCATTGTAAGCGTGTACAAGATCAGCTCCTCCACTGCATTCGAAAATCTTTTGATACCGTGTCGCTGGATCGAGCACGACTCCTTCACATCGGTAGATCACGTATCCATCAAAATGTTCTGACTCGGTCGCATTGCTGTTCCATGAAAGACTGATCCGGTCCCCCCCGGACTGTACGTTGAACCAGCTTGGAGGAGGAGGCGCCTGAGGAATTTGGTATCCCGATTCGTAATTGGCAATCGCGTGCTCGAAAGTTTTCATGAGTGAATCTTCACTGGTCTGTACCCACGCTCTCTTGTAAGCCGTATAGTCTGTGGTCTCGCCTCCATCAGGCATAATCAGTGTCGGGGTTCCCGTATTGGTGTACCATTTATACCAGTTCAAACCCACTTCCCGGTTTTTGACCCTGTCGATTCCGGCGACACCTTCGGCCAGTACGATGTGAATACTGTCCCCTGGAGTGAGCGTATAGGGTCCGAATGCGTGTCCCTGAGCGAATCCGGCTGCACCGGACATATCGAGAGCGGAAATGCCCTGGAATTCCAGTTCCTCGGCATGTGTTCTTTCCTGATGCCCGGCAGTCATCACGTCCCAGCGCGTGGTCATTCCCACATCATAGTACTGACTGATGGGATAGCAGGTGGCGTCGTCACCATTTAAATATCCTGTCGTGCGCGGCTGGGTTTTATCATCTTCTTTGTTATTCGCATCCGTATCCGCATGGAGAACAACAGCGCCGCCATACCTTGCCGCAGCCAAGACACCATCTTCCTGTTCGTTTGGACAACCCCAGTCATCTTCCAGGGGAACATTGCGCGCCGAGTTCGGTCCGTACCACGCATAATGGGCACGGAATTTATAATCCGCGGCATTCGGATCCGTTCCGATCACATGGTTGACGGTATTCTGTCCCCATACTGAATCCCACGTTCCCCACCCCACACCGAACGACGAGACGGACTCACCACTGAAGGCATAGCGATAGTTAAAATAAAAATAGCAATCTTGGAGAGTCTGTGAATTGATTGTGCTCTCATTGAGGATAATACCGGTATTTTTAAACACGTAGTCATAGACCATGTAATTGGAATGTTCGGATTGCGTAAACGCCATGATTTTCCGTGTCATCGTGATGCCGAGAACAGAATGGCACTGATTAACGATCATGCGGTCGCAGAGCATCGACTCATCCGGATCGGCTTCCAGTTGATCATAGATGCTCAATGCCGTGGCCTGCTCACCATCCACAACGACACTGGGATGTACGAACCGGCCCAGATAGACCAATGTCCCTTCTCGAATCTGGTTCGTCCGGTCAGTATCCGTGGAACGGGGTCCAACACCAACGACTTTGATAGGAAATGTCCGATTCGCAATGATATCATAAAAATTTCGGCACCCTATCCAAAGGGCTTTTGCGCGTGCGCCGGACTGTTCTGTCCCATATTCGGCAGGCCAACACACTCCGATATTCTTATCGTCTGTCCCTCCACCCTCAACTTCCGATCCCTGTTCCGAATACAAGGACTGAAAACTACCGACACGAATCCATTTAACCAACCCGCCTTGCCCCTGGGCCAGGACCGAAGGCGCAACGTTCAGAAGAAAAACAAATACGATTCCAGCAAGCACGACGCCTTTCAGATTTCGATTTTTTTCTATTATAATATTATGCATTGGTTTTCCTCTTTTCTTAATACAATCAATTGATGTCAAAAGAAACACGGATTCCATAATACCACTGCCGCGGATCGAGAAAAGTAAATGAGGTCAGATTCGGCATGTCGATATACGCTTTGTCTTTAAGGATCTGATACATTTTCTTGCTCGGTACATCCGTCCAGCTTCCGTTTACGTACTGCATGTATCTTCCAGAAGAAGATTCCCAGTAGATATAATCGGGATCAGGATTGGTCTTATTTTCTATGAAACTGACTTTTTCAATGGGCTGGTACGCAACACCTGCCTTGCGATAATCGCCAGCGCGATCTTCACCGGGAATATTGTCGTAAGCAATGCTTTTCGGAAGATGAAGGGATTCATAATAAGCCCTCTCGTCATCAGCATAAGTTTCCCAGTTATTCAAACACATTCTTCGTCTATTGAGCAGATTGTCTGATTCGACAAAGAACTGAAGTCTCGTCTTGCCGATGGCAAAGGTTTTACTCAGCCGAACATTGACATTATAATAATCGGTCTCCTGAATATTAAACTTCAATCCTTTAATGCCTTTGGGATTCCAGTCACGCCAGTTGCCTGCCTGATAGTCGAAAAGAAGATTACAGGCAAACCCGCCAAGAGGATTCATCCCAAGTACCGCAGGGCCGAAGTCATCCGGTGTATAAAGAGTGAGATCGACGCGGGCATACGGTCGGGGAAGTGGTTTCTCCTGGTAAAATTTATCTGTGGCTTCATTGTATTTCTTCTGCTCTGACGGATCCTCATAGAATTCCTGGCTTCCGAAATGTCCTCGTGTATTCACCTGATAGGTGTAATTGGCAAAACCGGTCCACCAGATCCCCCGTGTCTTCCTCAGTGTCAATTCGAATCCACGGATGTCCTCATAGCTGTTGCTCGTGACCTGATTATAATCAATCCCGCTAATACCAATCGTATGCACAGAATCCTGCTGGTCCACAATATCATGATAAAAAGCGGCAACCTGAAATAAAACATCGCTGCCAATAACGTGGTCAAAACCCAATTCATAAGAAACAGTTTTGGCAAGGGTCATATCGGGATCGCCGAATTTTTTAACCTGAAGATTTTGATCCCGGCCGATCCGAAAGAGTTCCTGATAAGAAGGCAACTGTTTAAAATGGCCGTAATTGAAAAAGAGTTTGGAAGTCTCTGTGATCGGATGCGAAATGCCGAATCGCGGACTGAGCTGCCACTGTGACGAAGTTTCCTTGGTGATATAATTTTTCGAAGGACTATACTTGTTTGTAAAGAAATCATAGTCGAAGGGCTTCAGATCCCACCATATTGAATTGGAACTGCTGTAATCCAATCTCAATCCGGCATTCACAATAAATCCCTGGGCTTCCAGTTTATCCTGAACATAAGCCGCCACGCGTACCGGGAACACATGCATTTGGACATGATCATCGTATGTGTTTCCATCGGACAGGGATGCAATTGTACCGAAATCTATATCGAGATCATTGTATACGAATTCCAGACCGGCTTTCACAAGATTCTCACGATTGACCTGACTGTTGAAATCAGCTTTGAGAGTGGTAGCACTCACGCGGGAAGCATCCCGGGCCTTGCAGGTATGGCTGCCAAACAGCATTCCATCAATTCCTACATCACCGGAAGGCGAATATCCGAAAGGTGCCTCATCTCGGTAATAACCGGAAACGATTTCATAGAGAGTCGTATCTCTTCTTTGGGCCGCTCTTGTATCGTAATCGCTGATGATATGTTCAAGGGAGAGTTCATAAAAACTATTTTGACCCAACATGTGCGTAAGTTTTGCAGCATAAGCCTGATGGCCGATATCCGCCAGACTGAATACGCCTGTACCAAACAAACGGCCAGATCGGTCGTCAAAAAGATCGCTGATCTGCCAGGTTTCATGCAAGTACACTCCCTGGGTCCAGTTATCCGCCATCGTATACACTTTTCCGGTCAGTCCCGAAATCTTCAATTTCATTGAGGGCGAGATATCTGAAATCAGCTGCCAGTTCCAATCATAATCGACATAATCATCTCTCGTCAAGGGAACCAGGAGCATCTCCCGTTCGCGACGGTAGGAGGTAAAAAAGCGCAGATTCCCAAGTTTCTTACCGATGAATGGCACCGGCCCGCCGAATCCTGCATCAACATTATAGTCCGGTTGATTGTTGACTTCTTCCTTGCGTGTTTCCCACATGAATATTCTCTGACACTCGGCAGGAGTGAGATTGATCCCCTGATCTTCGATCATGATCCGCGATACCTCATTCCATCCCTTGAATTCCGGATACTGTTTTTGCACATCCGCGGACCAGGCACCGTTACTCGTACCCGTCCAGCAAACATCGTCATCGAAATAGGGTTTCAGCCAGAAAGAACTACGGTCGAACGGTGAAATTCCAAAATACTTTTTAGCCGGTGGACTGTATCTGAAAGTCACTGACCCGCTGTATTCCTTCGGGTTACCTTCCTTGGTAATCACATTTACAATACCGGAACGCACCTGACCGTATTCAGCATTGAACCCACCGCGCTCGACTGAAATCTCCTTGATGGCACTCAATGCAATTCCGGTAATAGGCAGATTATTTCGAGGGTCACGGAGGGTAACTCCATCCATTTGAAACAGAGCTTCATCCTCACCCCCACCCCGGACACTCAGTCCACGGATCCCCGCCTGCAAACCAACAACATCCTCAACTGTGGAAACGGGTAGTTCTTCCACTTCGGCATCCGTGACCGCAACCACACTTGTGGATACATCTTTTTTAATTATATTCTTAGCCGCAACAATAGTGACCGTTTCCCCCTCAATGGCTTCCATCTCAAGTTTGGCATTCACTGTGGCTGTCTGATCGATATGAATACGGACATCGCTGATATAAAGTTTGGTGTAACCGATCACAGAAACGGATACCGTATGTATTCCGGGTGGAACATGGAGAATGGTATAATAACCATCCAAATCTGCAGCTGTGCCCAGCATGGTTCCTTCCACCAGAATATTGGCGCCGGGAAGCGGTTCTCCGGTTGAAGCATCCATAACCCTTCCGGTTATCTTGCCGGTTGTTCCTGAAAAAGCCAGCGATGCAAAAATCAAGAGCAGAAAAATACTCCACAGCGCCCTTCGATGTTTACAATTTTCCATCTACAAATCCTCCTTATGTAATATGACGAATAAAAGGCACTTCGCTCGTTTGGATACATGGAAAATAATTCACAAAACCAGAATAATAACGACTTTTCTTCTTCAGTTATTTTTTGCTAAAAATTATTGAAATGAAATTTATTATTAAGGATAGTATAATAAAAATTACTTAAAAAGACATATAATGTCAAGCTAAAATTAATATACTGCGCATTTATTCTTAAAATGGATTCCCCAATTTATGATCTTTCCAATCGTAAAACATAATTTGCTGCATCCAGAAGATCCTCCGCTCGGTAATCCGGTTCTCCGGGATATTCATTATCTTTACCTTGAAATCCGGTCTTCACAAGAATGGTTCGCATACCGGCGCGTTTTCCCGTTTCCATGTCAGACGTTTTGTCTCCGATAAAAAAACTATTGGGGATATCAATGTTCAATTCTTCTTTGGCCCGGTGAATCAATGCTTGCTCTGGTTTTCTGCAGGAGCATTTTTCGGATTTGCTATGAGGGCAAAAATAGATCTTATCGATCAAGACACCCGCTTTTGAAAAACGAATCAACATTTCACGGTTGACTTTGTAGAAATCTTCTTCATGATAATACCCCATCCCGATACCGGTCTGATTGCTCACAATAACAATGCGGTACCCCATATCGGAAAACTTTTTTATTCCTTCTATCGCATTCGGAAGAAATTTGAACTTTGCGGGATCGTGCAGATAGAGAATTTCTTCGTTCACTGTACCATCGCGATCCAGGAAAATCGCCGGAGAAGATTTTGACGGTTTTCTTTTAATGTGGACCGTTCTCTCTTTCTCGATAACACGTGCATCGAAATTAGTGGACAACCGGCCGGTTTTTTCAATAATCTTCGAAGTGGAAATGGATTCTTGAATAGGGATGATCTTAATTTCTCCGCCATAGGACTCGAGGATCTCTTTGGAAGTCAATGTCGCAGAGGAATAATCTCCTGCTTTGATATAGTAATCCGGTTTCAGAATCGTGATATTTTCATTATTACGCCTCTCATCAAAGAGAAAAACATAATCCACGGATTCGAGGGCGGCAACCACTTTTTGCCGTTGTTCTTCATTTATAATAGGACGATCTGGGCCCTTGTATTTTTTAATGGATTGATCAGAATTTACACCAACAATAAGAACATCGCAGAGCGCTTTTGCTTTTTCCAGATAATCGACATGTCCGGCATGAAGCAGATCAAACGCTCCGGAAGTAAAACTGATGGTCTTGCCATCCTTACGAAACGCATCACAGATCTTTGACAATTGTTTGCGGGATTTGATCTTATTGCGGATCATCGTGATACCAATGTAACATACTTCATAAAAAATTCAAATACTTTTTTCAACTGGATTGTTGACACCCCCTGTCAAGGGGGATCCATCCTGATACTTCGGGATGGTAGGGGGTTCACTGTCAAGGGGGACCTCAGCGCAAGCTGAGGAGGGGATTCCCCCTATCAAGGGGGAACCTCGTCCCGATCTTCGGGACGAGGAAGGGGGTTCTTTTTCAATTTCTTAACTTTCTCAAACAAATCCTCATACACCCCATCCAAATTCCCCATGACATCAATATTGGTATATCGAATCACTGTAATTCCGTAACGGCCTAACCTTTCCGTTCGCTGCCGGTCATATTCCTCCTGCTCAGCATGAGAATCTCCATCGACCTCAACAGCAAGCAAAGGCTTTGAACAATAAAAATCGACAATGAAGCGATCCAAGGGTTTTGTCTTGTAAATTTTAAATTTTGGAAAGCCTTGTTTCCTAAAATCTCAAACCACATCTTCTTCTCGGCAGGCGTGGGATTCTTTCGATTCTCGCGAGCCTTTTCAACCAGTCTTTTGTCGTATGGAATGTATGGGAGTTTTTTTGACATATCCTATTCGAGACCCCCTAAATCCCCCTTAACAGGGGGACTTAATTCCCTCTCCGATATGGACCTCGTTTCTTCCTTATGGAACGATGAAGAATATTTCCCCCTTTTCAAGGGGAACCCCAATTTTATCGGGGAAGGGGGTCCTAATCATCCATTTTGTTCAACGCACCAATCACTTTCTCCGCTGTTTTTGTATTCATTCCCTTCACGCGGGCGATTTCTTCGACCGAAGCCTTTCGAATTTCGTCGATCGATCCGAACGCTTTCATCAAGGCATTTCGCCTTTCTGTCCCGATTCCGGGAATCTCATCCAGCAGAGATTTCACCATCCGTTCCCCCCGTTGCTGCCGGTGATAAGAGATGGCAAAACGGTGCGCTTCGTCTCGTATTCTCTGTAGAAGTTTTAAACTGGACGAACTTTTGGGAAGCGTCTGCGCATCCGAAATGCCGGGAATGAAAACTTCTTCCAGCCGTTTGGCCAAACCGATGATCGGCTGATCTTCAATTTCCAACTCCTTTAAAACGGACAGCGCAGAAGAAAGCTGACCCTTCCCTCCATCTACCAATATGAGATCGGGAAAGGCTTCTCCTTCTTTTAAGAGCCGAGAATACCTTCGCCGAACGACTTCGGCCATCATGGCAAAATCGTCAATGCCCTTGACACTTTTGATTTTAAATTTGCGATAACCACTTTTCTTTGGCTTCGCATTATCAAATATGACGAGTGAACCCACAGCATCGGACCCGGAGATATTGGAAATATCAAAGGCCTCGACTCGTTTCGGCGGCCGGTCCAAATGCAAATCCCGTTGAAGTGCTTTCACCGGCGGCGTTATCCAGTCTTCGGTTTGGGATTTTTGGAGCAGCAGTTCGTTTAAAAGAAGTCGGGCATTTTGGGTGCACATTGCCATGAGTTTGGCCTTTTTTCCTTTTTGAGGAAACCCGAATCGGATATGCTGATTCTTTTTCCGGTCAAGCCATGCCTGTACGGTTTCCGCATCGCACAAATGAAACGGAAACAGGATCTCATCCGGGACAGAATTCGTTCTGTGATAATACTGTTTGACAAACGAAGTCAACACTTCGGATTCGGACAATCCCTTGACGCCGCTCAGATAAAAATGATGGCGGTTCGTAATCTTTCCATCCCGCACATCGAAAACCACGCCACAGGCATCTTCCCCTTCAATCGCCAGACTGACAATATCGCGGTTCACCCGAACAGCATCCACGACTTTTTGTTTGGATTGAAAGGCTTCGATACTGCGGATTTCGTCACGAATCCGGGAAGCCTCCTCATATCGTTTCTGTTCGGCCAGTGATTTCATCCGGCCAGTCAGGTCGGATATCAAATGAGAATTTTTTCCGTTGATAAAATCGACCACTTGATTAATTATCTGGAGATACGCTTCTCGGCTGATCAAACCCTCACAGGGACCATCGCAACGGCCGATGTGATAATCCAGGCAGACGCGGTGTTTTTTGTTGCGAATACTTTCCTCATTGATTTTTAGACGGCACGACCGGACCGGGAAAATCCGTCGAACCGCCGCCATGAGCTGACGGGCACTGCCCACATCCGTATAGGGACCGAAATAGCGCGATCCGTCTCTGACAATCTTCCGCGTGATAAAAATACGCGGATAGGGTTCATCCGTAACACGAATGTAGGGATAACTTTTATCGTCTTTGAGATTCACGTTGTATTTGGGATAATGCTCCTTGATCAGATTGGCTTCGAGAATCAGGGCCTCCACTTCGGAATCGGTAACAATGGTCTCAAAATCAACCACCTTTTTCATCATAAGGCTGTGTCTCGGATCCTCGTTCTTTGCTGCACCGAAGTGAGACCGGAGCCGGTTTCGAAGTATCCGTGCTTTCCCGACATATAAAATTTTGTTGTGTCTGTCCTTTAACAGGTAGACACCGGGCCGGGCCGGTACATTTTTAAGTTTCGATGGAATCATACTGATGTTAATTTTTCCCCTCTTCCAAATATCGGAGCAATTTGGGAAGAATCTCTCCCGAGGGTCCGATCAGTGTTTCATCAACGCGGTGCGAGATGACAGTCGGCTCGGTATTGATTTCTACCACGAAAGCGCCGTACTCCTTGGCCGTGACAGGAAGTGAGGCGGCAGGCTGCACAACCGCAGAGGTACCGACAGCGAAAAACAGTTCGGAATTTTCAGCGGCACGAAATGCTTTGAACAATATCTTTTGAGGCAGCAATTCCCCAAACCAGACCACATCGGGCCTCATCAAACCTCCGCACGCGCATCTTGGCAGTTCATTCTTTCCCTCCGTTTCGATATGATTGCTTTCGATTCCACAATCGATACAGCGGCTCCGCATGATATTTCCGTGAAGTTCCAGGATATTCTGATTCCCCGCTTTCCAGTGCAGCCCATCCACGTTTTGAGTGATCAGTGTAAATTCGGGATAAAATCGTTCCATTCTGGACAAGGCAATATGTCCGGGATTGGGCTGAACTTTATTGATCAATTTTTTCCGAAAAGCGTACCATTCCCACACCAAGTGGGGATTCTTAATAAACGCATTGAAACTGGCCAATTCTTCAGGTTTATACGTCTTCCATAAACCTTTTTCTCCCCGAAATGTCGGCACACCACTCTCCGCCGAAATACCCGCCCCGGTGAGTACGACCACTTTTTTCGATTGCTTTAACTTTTCAATGAGTTTGTTTGAAAATATATCCATTCTCAAAATTAAAAATCAACTATGCACTTGACTAAATTCAAAAATGTAAAAAAATTTTACTTGTAATACCAAAACAAAAAAAGGCTCAGCAACAAAATGATGCTGTAGCCTTTCTGTCTATCTGCCGATTCGATCTTTAGCGCACTTCTTCGATCCTGGCAGCTTTTCCCTTGAGCTTTCGGATATAGAAGAGTTTGCCCTGGCGGATTCTTCCCTGCCGTATTCTTTCAATTTTGGAAATGCGGGGAGAATAAAGTGGAAATACCCTTTCCACTCCCACACCACCGGAAACTTTACGAACCGTAAACGTCTTATTAATACCGCTGCCCCGTTTTTGGATCACCAAACCACGGTAGACTTGAATGCGTTCTTTATCTCCCTCAATCACCTTCAAATGAACAGCGACATCATCGCCTGCCTTAAAATCGGGAATTTCTTTTTTAATCTGATCAGCACCAACCAAATTGAGTGGGTCCATTCAACTATCCTCCTGGTCGATCTTTTTATATGAATAATGATATTATTTTACTTTTTTCTTTTTTAACAGATCTGGTCTTCTTTCTCGCGTTCTTTTTTCGGACTGCTCTTTTTGCCAGGACTCGATCCTGGCATGATGGCCGGACAACAACACCTCGGGCACTTTCATTCCGCAATACTCGGCCGGACGCGTATAATGGGGATGATCCAGTTGACCACTATGAAAAGAATCTCTTTGCGCCGAATTAAAATCCCCTAACACTCCCGGGAGCAGCCGCACGACCGCGTCGATCACGACACTTGAAGCCAGTTCACCTCCGGTTAGAATATAATCTCCGATCGAAACTTCATCCGTTACATATTTTTCGATCACCCGCTGGTCCACTCCCCGGTAATGCCCACATAAAAAAACGAGATGATCTTCTTTTGTCAATGAAACAGCCTGATCTTGAGTGAAACGTTCTCCCTGCGGTGTCATCAAAATCACCCTGGGCGATTTTTTTGATTTTTCCTTCAGAATATGATCCATCACCCGGAAAAAAGGTTCCGGTTTCAGAATCATGCCCGGGCCGCCGCCAAACGGATAGTCGTCCACCGTTTTATGCTTGTCTGTCGCAAATTTTCTAAGATCCCACAATTTGATCGAAACGATTTCATTTTCTTGAGCTCTTCTCAGCATGGATTCCTGAAGGAATCCAGTCATCATTTTAGGAAAGGGTGTAACCACGTCAATCTTCATCGGAATCGATCAATCCTTCAATGGGATCTATAATGATCTCCTTTTTTTGCAAGTCAATCCGTTTGACAAATTCTTTGACTGCCGGGATCATGACTTCCCTGCCGTGAACGTTCACTATATATATATCCTGTGCTGGCATTTGAATCACATCCACAACGGATCCTATCTTTTCTCCAGGAACAGTCTTGACATTCATTCCCACAAGATCGTGGATATAATAATGCCCTTCTGGTAAAAAGGGCAGTTCATTTTCTCGGGTACAGAGTTCAGCACCTCTTAAAGTATCGGCCTGACTTCGATTTTCGAAACCCGAGAGTTTGAGAATGACACCACCCTGCTGAATTCTGGCTTGTTCTACTTTTATCCATTTTCTCGCTCTGTCCGGCATAACCAGACAGAACATGCGCAACTCATTAAATCGATCAGGCCAGTCTGTGGATGGCTCAACTTTAACATCTCCCCGAAGTCCGTGGGGACGCAAAATTCTACCTACTGTAATTAAAGAATCATCCCCACCCATAATCCACACTTAAATTATTTTCGATGACTATTCTAGAATCTCCAACACAGCGCGTTTCCCGCGCTTTGCGGAAGCTGCCGCCAAAAGCGTGCGAATGGATTTGGCGGTCTGTCCTTTCCTACCAATAACCTTGCCCAGATCTCCTTCGCCGACGCGTAACTCGTAAACCGTCGTCTTCTCACCCTCGACTTCGGCAACCTCAACGGCTTCCGGTTGATCTACTAAATGTTTTGCTATGAATTCGATGAACTCTTTCATCCTTTTTCCCTCCTCAAAATGTGTATCGATTCCGCCTCAGGTTCTATGCGCAAGAGTTGTGTGTTTTTGAGATTCAAAATGCAATGCAAAATTAATCAGGATTCTTTTGTATCATCTTCTGATTTTGCTTCGTCCGCAATTTCTTTTTCTTCGGTTTTTTCGGTTTCGACAGATTCGCTGACAGCTTCGGGAGATTTTGTTTCTACCTTCATTTCGACTTCTTTTACATTTTTTTTCTCTGAAGAAACTTCATTTTGAGAGGCTTCCTCTCTGACTTCCTGAGAGTTTGCTTCAGTAGATTCCGGACTTTCACTTTCCTCCTTCACTTCCACCTCTTTCACTTCTTTTTCATCCGAAGAAATTACTGGTTGTACAACTTCTTCTTTCATTTCCGGAGCACTTTCTTCTGCACCTTCAACCGTTTTCACCTCGGGCTTTACTTCTTCGGGTTCAGAGGCTTCTGTTTTGGGTTCAGCAGATTCCGGTTCCGTGGCGGTTTCTACAGGTTTTGCTTCCTCGGCTTTCGCTTTGATTTTTGCTTCCGCCTTTGCCTTTCGTTTCTCTTCCGCTTTTGTGTCTTCGCGGCGCTGACGCTCGATTTGAAGTACTTCCCATTTCTTCATTTCTTCTTCAACCTGTGCTTCTTCCAAACCTCTTCTTTTCAGAAACCGTTTGTATAGAACACCCTGCCGTTTCAACAGACTATTTACTGTATCCGACGGAACGGCTCCGCAGTCGAGCCAATAATTAGCTCGATCTTCTTTCACCTGCAAATCAGGTGGATGATTAATCGGATTGTACAGTCCGATGCATTCGATGTAGCGTCCATCTCTTGGCGAACGTGAATCCGTCACCACAATTCGATAAGACGGACGATGTCTCCGACCCAGTCGTGTCAAACGAATCTTAACAGCCAATAACTACCTCCTATAGAACTAAATAATTTTCACAATGCGAATGGAATATTCCGGGGTATCCGTTTTGCCTGGAACCGCCCCATTTGTTTCATCATGTTCTGCATCATCTGAAATTGCTTGATCAGCTGATTGACGTCCTGAACCCGCGTTCCGCTTCCCGCAGCAACGCGTTTCCTTCGGCTTCCGTTGAGAATGTGAGGTTTCCTTCTTTCTTCCCGTGTCATGGAGTTGATAATCACTTCGATCCGGATCAATGCAGATTCATCGACATGAAGTCCTTTCAACCGGCTGCCCATTCCGGGAAGCATACCGGCAATCTGACTGAGGGAACCCATTTTCTTTACCTGCTGAAGCTGATCATAAAAATCCTCAAGTGTAAACTCCTGTTTTCTGAGCTTCTTTTCAAGCTTTTCTGTCTCTTCTTTGCTGACGGTTTCCCGGGCTTTTTCTACCAGAGTCACCACATCGCCCATGCCTAAAATTCTCGAAGCCATCCGGTCCGGATGGAAAGGTTCGAGACCATCCAACTTCTCGCTGCTGGTGATAAACTTGACCGGCTTTTCCGTGACAGCGGCCATGGAAAGCGCCGCACCCCCTTTTGCATCACCATCCAACTTCGTAAGAACGATTCCATCGAAATCAATCTGCTCCTGAAATGCAGCCGCCGATTTGACTGCATCCTGACCCGTCATGCTGTCCGCGACGAACAAAATTTCGCAAGGTTGGACCGACTCTTTGATTGTGCTCAACTCAGCCATCATCTTCTCATCGATATGAAGCCGTCCCGCGGTATCGAGAATTACTGTATCCAATTTATTTCTGCCCGCCTGATTCACCGCTTCGCGGACAATTTTCAGCGGATCCTGATCCGCAAGCGAAAAGACAGGTAGATCAGCGGATTTGCCGAGCGTTTGAAGCTGATCGGCTGCCGCAGGACGATAGATGTCTGCCGCGACCAAAAGCGGCTGACGGCCCTGCTTTCGCAAATAGCATCCCAATTTCCCGACGAACGTTGTCTTGCCCGATCCCTGCAGTCCGACCACCATGATCACGGCCGGATGCTGTTTGCCGAATTGAATCGGAACATTGGCCTTGCCTAACAGGCTGACCATTTCGTCGAAAACAACCTTGACCACTTGCTGACCGGGTGTGATGCTTCGAATGACCTCCTGGCCGACTGCTCTGGACTGCACTCTCGCGATGAAATCCCTGACCACTTTGTAATTCACATCGGCTTCCAACAGCACCCGTCGGATTTCCCGCATGGAATCGGCAATGTTGCTCTCCGTAATCTTGCCCAGTCCACGGAGCTTTTTCAATGTTAAATCGAGTTTTTGTACGAGTTCTTCAAGCATATGCATATCCGAAAAGCTTTTAAATGTAAATAAAAAAAGTCCTTTATGCAAGTTCTTTTTATTGAATCAAAAAAACACAGATAAAGTCGATTTTTTCCCCTTCTAATAAAGTGTATTTTTAAAAAAGAGAAATATTTTCCAATAAATTAAATAATAATTATTGAAAATATTTTTAACTTTGAAATTAAATTTCACGAAATTGACACTATAGAATTGTCATTATTTTAATATTGCAATCTCCGATTCAATTTATTATAATAGACAAATAGATAGCCATAACCCCTGCACAAATAATCATTCGGGGAAAGACCACTAACGGAGTTTTGCCATGTCGCTTATGATGTAATGCCCAAAATGCCATCATAGATTCAATAAAGTCTTGTCCTATTGTCCCTATTGCGGTCAGGCAAACAATACGCAGGATGCCGATTTAAACACAAAGGCGCTTTGTCCCCGTTGTAATATCCCGCTGGAGATGACCCATCTGCGGGACAATGAACTGAACATCTGTCCTACCTGTCACGGCATGTGGCTGGATACGTTGGAATTCAAGTACCTGACATCGGAACGGGACGTATATGACGACGAGTCCGTACCCAAAACATTTCAGAAAGATGTATAAAACACGTTAAAAACAATATCTTTTTTATAAATCTTTATTACTATTTTCCAGGAGTACAAATTATGAGACCAGTTATCGTTCTGGGCGCTGGTATGGTCGGCAGTGCTATTGCCCTTGATCTGTGTAATCATTATCAGGTCACTGTAGCGGACATCGATACAGAAAAATTAAACGGATTGCAAAATCACAATGGCATCCAAACCAAAAAAGCGGATCTTTCCGATAAATCAGCATTGAAAAAAATGATCAAAAAAGCCGATCTCGTGATCAACGCCGTACCCGGCTACATGGGTTTTGAAACACTGAAAACCGTGATTCAGGCAGGCAAGGATATCGTGGATATTTCATTTCTCAGTGAAGATCCGTTTGAACTGGATGCCCTGGCCAAAAAACATGAAGTGACGGCCATCGTGGACTGCGGTGTGGCTCCGGGCATGAGTCATATGATTTTGGGATACCACAGCAAACAGATGGAGATCGAATCTTTCGAATGTCTGGTCGGCGGACTGCCTTTCAAAAGGGAATGGCCTTACTTTTACAAAGCCCCTTTCTCCCCGACCGATGTGATCGAAGAATATACGCGTCCGGCTCGCCTTGTCGAAAACGGAGAAGTGATTATCAAACCGGCGCTTTCCGACCTGGAACAGGTGAACATCGACCCGGTGGGTACACTGGAAGCCTTCAACACCGATGGATTGCGTACCCTTTTAAAAACCATGAAGATCCCTGTCATGACAGAAAAAACTTTACGGTATCCCGGTCACATCGAAGCCATCCAAATTTTAAAACAAACGGGATTTCTCAACCGGGATAAAATTGAAATCGATGGCATCAAAATCTCTCCCATCAAACTCACTTCCAGATTGCTTTTCCCCCTCTGGCAACTTCAAAAGAACGAACCTGAATTCACCGTGATGCAAGTCACTATCCGCGGTCAACATCAAGGTAAAACCAAGACCTTTGTGTATCATCTTTATGATGAATTTGACCGGGAAACGCAAACCTCCTCCATGGCACGCACTACCGGCTATACCTGCACAGCCACTGCCCGTCTGGTACTCGAGGGAGCCTATCATCGCATCGGCATCTCGCCGCCGGAATATATCGGCATGAATAAAATCTGCTTCAATCGAATCGTGGCTTATCTTGCATCAAGAAAAGTAACTTATAATATTGAAGAAAAAATCCATCCCAACCCCTGATTCCGGTTTCCAGTCTCCGCTTTTTGGTTTCCATTCTCCTGTTTCCAGTTTTCATCAATCATTTTCGGTTATTGTCACAGAAGTAAGGGGAATTCAGATTTTACCTCCCTTCGATGAAACCCTGAAGTGTGAATTCCAATAATGTATAATCATGTTTCATTGAATATTGAGAATTGAGCATTAAACACTTAAAATGATAGTTGCTCAATGTGAGGTATTAAGTGCTCGATGTTCAATAAATAAAATCTAACAGATAAAATCATTTAGCATCGAGCATCCTCTCCCTTTACCCTTTCGGTTTACAGTCTCCGGTTTCCCTTCTCCATTTTCCGTTCCCCGTTCCACCTTCCCCGTTCAACATTCTTCAGTCTCTAGTTTCCGGTCTTCGTCTTTTTCCTCGTTTGGCCACAAAAAATCCCTTTACTTTCTCACTGAAATTTGATATAATTTTACTTGAAATTCTTATAGACGATTCAAATCATGATCCGATTCTGCTTGGTTTCAGTCATTCTTATTGTGCACCCGATAACGAGCTCATGTCAAGAGAACAGGAATATCATGAATAGAAATACCGGCCGATCGGTAGTGTGGGACGATTCGGCAAATCACTACGATTCCGTTGCGGAAACCGGACACAGATATCCATCTTCTGTGATGGGTGATATCATTAGAAATTGCTGGAGTTCTTTTTTCCTGATGGGAGCCGCGTCATTCGCAGATTCAGTCATCTCGTACGATCCGGGTGCGCCTGGAGAAAAAACCGGGGACGAACCGGATTTGAAACATCAGAAAACTGCATCATCGCTCGGCATTCCCAACTACGACGCTTCCCGAGATACGGGCTCTGTCTCTCTTGGCAGAGGTGGATGCATCGTTCTGAAATTTTCGGACAACCTCCTCATTGACGGAACAGGGCTGGATCTTGCTGTTTTTCTAAGTGATTCGAATTCCGAAACGGTTAATGTTTTGATCAGTCAGGACGGGATTGTCTACCGATCTATAGGAAATGTTTCGAAAGAAAATCCGTTTGTGGATATCTTCCCCTACGCTGAAACAGACACCAGGTATGCCTATGTTAAGCTGAGAGACAATTCGAACGATGAGAAAAACATGCCGAAGCTTGGGGCAGATATCGATGCGGTCGGCGCCATAAACACGGCTCTGATCTTTTCCGTTCCGGCAGACAGCCTTGTAATCAGCGAAACCAGCGGGTTCGGTCCTTCGGCAAAAAAATATCTTTCACCCGTTGCCGACCGTATCCGGCAGTTTCCGGGAGCAACCATTTTGATCGAAGCCCATACGGATGACCGGGGTTCTGAAAATTACAATTTGATCGTGTCCCAGAAATGGAGCGGACTGGTCCGGGGTTATTTTTTGGATGAAGAACAACTTACCGATATCCGATTCCGTCCCATCGGTTACGGCGAATCAAGACCGAGATTCCCGAACATCTCCGAGAAAGCACGGCGGGAAAACCGGCGAATCGAAATTTTAATCATCCGCTGAACAGATTCAGGGATAAAAATCATGAAAAATCCTTTGCCCGACGAACTGTACCATTCCAGAGTCAATCCCAGAAAACCGGACCTGCGGGGAGACTATTTCAGGGATCAGACCGCGATCATCCACGCCTCTCCCTTCAGGCGTCTCAAACACAAAACCCAAGTTTTTTTCTCACCCAAAAACGATCACATCTGCACGCGCATCGAACACGTCCTTCACGTTTCGACAATCGCGACTACGATTTGTAAGGGACTGGAACTGGATGTCGAGCTGGCGCAGGCCATCGCTCTGGGGCACGATTTGGGACACGCCCCTTTCGGCCACATCGGGGAAAAAGTGTTGAACGATCTGGCCAAAGCGTTCGGGGGATTCATTCATGAGGTACACAGTCTGCGCGTCGTGGACAAAATCACGCGTCACGGAAAGGGATTGAACCTCACCTATGCGGTCCGGGACGGTGTGGTTTCCCACTGCGGCGAACGATTTCAGAAAACGATTGTTCCTTGTCAGAAAGTCAAAAATCTGGAAACAATCAGCGGACGCCAAAGTTCTCCGTGTACATATGAGGGTTGTGTAGTGCGGCTGGCCGACAAAATCGCCTATCTAGGACGCGATATCGAAGATGCTATTACCATCGGTTTGATCACGCAGAAAGATGTACCGCAGAATCTGAAAAGAAACCTGGGTTCCACGAACGGAGAGATCATTGATACGCTGGTTCTGGATGTGGTCAAACAGTCTTCGGGAAAAGACAGAATTGCCTTGTCCGACAACAAATTCGAGCTGATCTGTCAGCTGAGAGATTTTAATTACAGGAACATTTACAATCATCCGATGATTCTCAAAAGCGACAAGGCAATTGCCAATTTGCTTTCACAGCTTTTCCAGCATCTTTACGATGCCTATAAAACCAACGGTAGCGATTTAAAGGCTTATGAAAAATCCTCATTTTTAGTAGATCGTTATTTCGGACAATTTTATTTAAAGAGAAAAGATTTGTACAGGTCCGAACGTTTCCCCGAACGATGCATCGTCGATTTCGTGGCGGGCATGACCGATTCGTTCGCCCTCGAATCCGCCCGGGAAATTCTTTTTCCCCAGACCGTGGATTACCACACATTCCTGTAAAACATCCTTCTGACTCAAATCCATCTGATTATTTCTTGACACAGAATTGAAAAATAACTACATTGAATCCGTCATGATGCCTGTCATCCGAGGATCAATCAATCCATGAAAATTCTGCTCATCTTCAATCCGCACGCAGCGTACAAACGCGCCCTGAAAATACTGCCGGAAATCGAAAATAAATTTTCCGAAAACCAAATCGAATTCGACTTACGATTGACGGATTATCCAGAACACGCGACCGAAATCGTTAAAGAGGCGAAGTTCGATCCCTACGACGGCATCGTGGCCGGGGGAGGAGACGGCACGCTCTTCGAAGTCATCAACGGTTATTTCAAGAATCCATCCGAGAAACGGATTCCGCTTGGCGTACTTCCCGTGGGTACGGGCAACGCGTTTGCCCGCGATCTCAAACTCGATCAGAGCCAGTGGCAACAGGCCGTCGATGTGATTTCTCTGAACAAACCC
>CAZIAH010000081.1:0-19372 GCA_964537715.1 uncultured bacterium
GGATTTATCAATGAGTGTTCTGACATGCTGGCCCAGTATATTATATATTGCTATTTTTACCCGCTCTTCTACGGGGATCTGAAAGCGGATCATCGTACTCAGGTTGAAGGGATTGGGATAATTACTATACAATTTATAACTTAACGCTGTTAATATTTTTGTTTCAGAATCCACTGCACTTGCTCCGGGTTCCCAGGTTTTGATGAGTACCGGATATTTCCGTAAATAGGATTTCCCTTCACTTTTCCAGTGAATCTCAGGCGTATAGACCAGGTGGTTATCTTCTGTATGATCTTGAAGGACTTTTAGATCAAGCGATATGGTCTTATTGTCCCCCGGATCAAGTGGATTGACATAAACCGTATCCGCATTAATGGGCACAAACTCAGAAGTGGTCGGGTATACAATCATGATACTGTCTGCAGCCAGATTGCCATTGCTGATCAAATTCAGGGAGAAAGACATGGAATCACCAGCAGAAAATGGAAAATCATTGCTGTTTTTCAGATTGTATTTATACAGATAAACCCGACTGTCATAAACCCGTTCATCCAATGCATTGCCATAAAAGAAGGCTGGCGCGGCTGTGATGGAGGTTTGGTTATCACTTGAATCCGAAACCACCATCTGCAGATCCACAAATTCATGCGGTAAGGAATCGGGGATGTCTGCGAAAACTTCCCGCTTGTCTGGATCAATATCCAGATTCAGCTCGATTTTCTGACCAGAGGACGGAATCAGGTAAGCCTGAATCTCATTCACATCCTGGTCGGGATCATAGATCAGAAACCGTGCTTGATTCTCCTGCCCGGGACGAAGCCAGCGGGCCGGTTTGCCATCCGACAGGAGAATGAGTTGATCGACTGTGGGGGAGTTGACCCAATAAAATTCATTATCGGGGATATAGAGATCATAATCCACGGTGGTGTGGCCATTTTGCCCGAGTAGACAATAATTTTGTGTGTTGCCCAAAACACGGTAAAACACATCTTCCCTGACAGGATGATAAATGGATATTAAATCCTTACTGTCCGACATCCTTTTGGCCTGCATGTTATCATAGAGATAATAATCAAATATGGTTTGATTACTGAAGAAATTGGAAAATTGAAATTCATGTACACCCGTTGGAGATATGAATGAAGACAGACTATATCTGAGATGGGTATCTAATATTAGAACATCAAGATCACATAAAATATTTTCTATGGATGCCAAATAAATATCTTCTCCCGGGTCAAGTAACAACGTATCGTTACATTCAACCGTGCATCGTGTAATCAATCGATCCGGATCAAGTGTTCCGGGTCTTTCAAAGATGTTGATGTGGTCTGCTTCATCGGCTCTTATCTCACCCAGTAAAAACTGCCTTCTTTTTCTGCATGAACCCAACGACATGGAAATATAATCCGTTTTATTGAAATCGTCCGGCATTTTTAAAATGGATATCTTACTGAAATCAGTCTTGTCATACCACATACCCGAAGCTGACCATTCAAAAAAGGGTCCATCAGAGAATACAAGTATCTGGTGTCTGTTAAACTGTATGATCTGTTCATCTGTAAATAATGTGGGATCCGGAGGTGTGCTAACGGTTATATGATCGGTAAAGTCACTGAAATGGACATGCATCGAGGTCAGGTTTTCAGATCCGCTTGGCATGGCCAAATCATCTGATGTATCGATGCCATATCCTTCGATTTGAAGTGCCAGCAAATCCTCTTTTGTTCCCCATAATCCTCGCTTAGTAAAACGTACTCCAGAATCCAGCTTCGAAACGTATGTAAAATCCCCACCCACGGTAGCATCAAGCGTAAAAGCGGAATCCTCTACTTGTACAAATACCAGCACATTAAGATGGCCCCAAAAATGTTCATCTGTTTTAGGATTATCATTGATATCATATATCTCATCTTGAAAAACATTGAACTCCGCCTCGCCATGATCGATGGTCAGATAAGTTAAACCGCCAATGCGGACATCCTGTCTTTCTATCACATAACTGTTATAGGTGGAATCCTCCTCCCCATGCTCCCATTTGTGGAGAAAAGCAAGAACCTGATAGGTACCTGATGGATGTCGAACATGGAATTTGGTTTGACCAGGCCATGAACCAATGATTTTTCGATGAACTGAACCGGTTTCCCATATGAGAATTTGATATGCTGCAATGTCACATTCAATTACTAGTGTATTTGCCTTGGTAAATCCAAACGGCATATAGGTTGTATCATCACCGGATGTGCAAAGCACATTGCCGAAATAAGCAAACGGTTCTTTATTGATAATGGGCACACTGGAGGGCACTGCAATTTCAGCGGTGACTTCTCGTTCCTCTCCTGGCGCCAGTGTCACAGTTGCAGGATTCAAACTGAGTGTGATCCCTGAAGGAAGATTGTCATCCCGAATAAAGGACAGGTCTTTTGACTCCTCTCCCAGATTTCTGATTGTGAAAGAAAGCGTATTTCTCCAGACGTCCAGTTCCAGATCAACCAAGCCAAAACTGAGTATGCCAGGCTGAATGATAATATCCTGCTGGGTTGCGTTCCAGGCATCCACGCACCCGGTTCCCTGTTCATAAGCATTATACTTTTCTTCATCCAATGGAATGGCCGAATTGACCATGGCCCATTTGAGCTGTTCAGGCATCCAATCCGGATGCAGTTGTTTGACCAGGGCAGCCACACCTGCTACGTGGGGCGCTGCCATGGAAGTCCCTGAATACGATTCTGTCCCACCATTCGGAACACTCGAATGAATCATCACTCCGGGTGCCACCAGTTCCGGCTTCACGCGAAAATGGATCGGGTCTGGACCTTTTGAGCTGAAATCCGCCAGTTTAAACTGGGAATTACAGGCGCCAACTGTCAATGCTTTTTCTGCTGTGCCTGGAGATCCGATGGTTTCATAGGGAGAATCAAATGGATTATATCGGCCGGAGTTTCCTGCGGAAACAACGCTGAGAATACCGGCATCCGAAGCATTGTTTACTGCAATATCCACGGGACTATCAGCCTGTGGGTTACCGCCCAAACTCAGATTGATAATATCAGCCGCATCATCCGTTCCGGGATTTCCGTCCGGATCCAGACAAAATTCAATGCCGGCAATGATGGATGACCAGTATCCATATCCATCCGCATCCAAAACTTTCACGGCAAGAAATGAAACTCCCGGAGCAACCCCTGTGAGCGAATTGCTGTTCGCTCCCACAATGCCAGCCACATGGGTCCCATGGCCGTGATCATCTATCGGGTCATTGTCCTCATTAGCAAAATCATATCCGCCAATGACACGATAAGTTGGTCCATACCCTTGTCCTAGGGCCTGGTGCATATAATCAATGCCTGTATCCACAATACCCACCAAGATGCCTGAGCCATCTAATCCCAGCTCTTCTTGAACCTTATCTGCTCTGATTTGCGGCACACTTGTGTCCAAATGGATTTGAACTTTTCCATCCATATAAACTTTGTCTACCATGGGAAGCTCACGAATCATAACCATCAATCCCCGCTGGCAATGCATGGCCAGACCGTTGAAACTCTGAAAATATTCACGCTTGATGACATAATCCTGTGATAACGAAGTACTCTTTTTGATTTTTTTATGAAACGACCGTGATAGTTTGTTGAGCTCCCTTTTGAAAGTATCATGGTTTGAGCGCATTTCCATACTTTGGGCTACACGGATGGATTTTTCCTGCAGACACAAGGGCTTTCCTTTAAAAGCCACAATAATGTCTACTTCTTCTTCCAGATTGAGTGATTTGACGGAAGTGACCTTACCATTTTCCGTTGTATAAGAACAGAACGGTTCTGAGTCGGTCAGGACCTTTTGCTCTCCATTGGGAAGTATGATAAATGAATCCCCACTATGAAGGATTGAAACATATAAAACCATGAAGATGAAGCTAACCATGAAAGAACCGTGTTTGATTTTGCTATTTGTTTTCATTGTACTCTCCTAATTTTGTTTTACGATAATACTTGATAACTGAATCCCCATTCATTTGAGCAAAACCATTTTCTGACTTTGATTAAAATCTCCTGCTTCAATTCTGCAGAAATAAACACCACTTTCAACAGTTTTGCCGGCTTCATTGGTGCCATCCCACGTAATCTGATGATCCCCTCTTTGATAGGATTTATCAATGAGTGTTCTGACATGCTGGCCCAGTATATTGTATATTGCTATTTTTACATGCTCTTCTACGGGGATCTGAAAGTGAATCGTTGTGCTCAGATTGAAGGGATTGGGATAGTTATTATGAAGTTTATAACTTAACGGAGTTGCTGTTTCTGTTTCAGAACCCACTGCACTGGTTCCGGATTCCCAGGTTTTGATGAGCACCGGATATTCTCGCATATAGGATTTTCCATTACTCTTCCAGTGAATCTCAGGCGTATAGACCAGATGATGCTCCTCGGTATGATCTATAAGGACTTTTAAATCAAGCGATACGGTCTTTTTGGCCCCCGGATCAAGTGGATTGACATAAACCGTATCCGCATGGATGGGCATAAACTCAGAAGTGGTCGGGTATACGACCATGATGCTGTCTGCAGCCAGGTTGCCGTTACTGATCAAATTTAGAGAGAGTGAAAGGTTGTCGCCCGCAGAGAAAGGAAATTGATCGCCGTTTTCCAGGTTGTATTTAACCAGATAGACCCGGCTGTCATACACCCGCTCATCCAATGCATTGCCGTAAAAGAAGGCTGGCGCTGCTGTGACGGAAGTTCGATTATCACTGGAATCCGAAACCACCACCTGCAGATCCATGAATTCATGCGGCAGGGAATCGGGGATATCCGCGAACACTTCCCGCTTTTCTGCATTGATTTCTAAATTCAGCTCGATTTTCTGACCAGAGGACGGAATCAGGTAAGCCTGAATCTCATTCACATCGTGATTGGCATCATAGATCAGAAACCGGACTTGGTTATCCTGACCGGGACGGAGCCAGCGTGCCGGTTTGCCATCCACCAGGAGTATCAACTGATCCAGGCAGGGTGGATCTGCATAACCATTATAAGGTATGTTTTCTATAAAATCAAACTCATAATCAACCGTTGTGTGGCCATTTTGCCCGAGCAAACAATAATTCTGAGTATGTCCGCCGATCCGATAAACTGTATATGCTTCTGAAGCACCGCAATTATGACCAAATGGGAACATGCTCCTCATATCTATGGCCCGGGTATGATCATAGTAATAATATTCGAAAACGGACTGCCCTGTTCGAGATCTTGATTCTTCCTGTTCATAAGCACCTATGGGAGAAACAAATGATTCCCCGCCATACCTGCCAAAGCAATCCAATAAATTATCACCAGGTCCCCAAATGTTTTCGATAGCCGGTAAATAAAACTCTTCACCGGGAATAAAATACAAGGTATCTGCGCTTTCCATTTGACACCGGGGAATGAGTAAATCGGATTCATGATCAGGTGATCGAAACGCAGGTCTTTCAAAAATATTGATATTGCCATTTTCATCGGTCCTGATATCACCAAGAATAAATGTTCTGTTTTTTCTTTTTAAATAAATCGAATATGCACTAAAGCTATTGATATTAAAAGCCGCAGACATTTTTGACAAAGCAATATGACTGTAATCTGTTTTATTAAAACCCACCCCAAGATAAGTAACTGTTTTACTACCATTGGTGAATTCATAATCATGACAGACAATTCTTTGTCTTTCAGATACTTCCGACAAGGCCGGACCAATTAAATTATCAATCGATTCACCAAATTTTACATTCAAAGAGGTTAAATTCTCTGATCCGCTCGGTGGAATCAAATCTTCAACTGTATCAATCCCATTTCTTTCAGATAAAAGGGCCAGCAAATTTTTTTCTGTTCCCCACAGTTCCAACTTGGTGATAGAAAAATTCGTATCTACTTTAGAAATGTAGACATCCCCGAAACTAAGCCAACCATGTCCAACATGTGTTTCTCCCTCCAGTGTCCTTTCCGATTTACTCATAGACAGTGAAAATGAATTGCCAATCAAATCTTCCTCTGTTTGTGGATTGTCATTGATATCATAAACAGGCCCCTGAAAAGCATAGAATTCCGCATCTTCATGACTGACAGTTAAATAGGTTAATCCACCGACTTCAACGTCTTGTTTTTCTATGTAATAGAAAGAATAGGTCATTGTATCTTCCGTTTGATTGATACAAAAAAAGTGGATAAGTATATTATAAATCCCAGGCTGGTGTTTAATATAATATTTGGTTTTTCCCTCGACTCCCTCAACTGAGCGACTTGTGATTGAATTGGGATCCCAAATAAGAATATCAAATGGTGCAATATCACATTCAACGACCAAAATATTTGCTTTGGTAAATCCAAACGGGATATGGGTTGTATCCTCACCCGATGTGCAAAGCACATTGCCGAAGTATGCAAAGGGTTCTCTGTTGATAATGGGCACACTGGAGGACACTGCAATTTCAGCGGTGATTTCTCGTTCCTCGCCGGGGGCCAGAGTCACGGTTGAAGGATTCAAACTGAGTGTGATTCCTGAAGGAAGATTGTCATCCCGGATAAAGGATAGGTCTTTTGATTCCTCTCCCAGATTTCTGATCGTAAAAGAAAGCGTATCTCTCCACACATCCAACTCCAGATCAACCAGACCAAAACTGAGTATGCCGGGCTGAATGATGATCTCCTGCTGGGTGGCGTTCCAGGCATCCACGCATCCGGTTCCCTGTTCAAAGGCATTATACGTCTCTCCACTCAATGGAATGGCTGAATTGACCATGGCCCATTTCAACTGCTCAGGGGTCCAGTCCGGATACAGTTGTTTGACCAGGGCAGCCACACCCGCAACGTGGGGCGCTGCCATGGAAGTTCCTGAATGCGATTCTGTTCCGCCGTTGGGAACACTCGATTCAATCATCACGCCGGGCGCCACCAGTTCTGGTTTGATGCGAAAATGGATCGGATCTGGTCCTTTTGAACTAAAATCTGCCAGTTTAAAGACAGAATCACAGGCGCCGACTGTCAGTGCTTTTTCCGCTGTGGCTGGAGATCCGATCGTTCCATAGGGGGAATCAAATGGATTATCCCCCCCGGAATTCCCTGCAGCCACAACACTTAAAACACCGGCATCCGAAGCATTGTTTACCGCAATTTCAACCGGATCATCTACCAGCGGCCGACCACCAAAACTCATATTCATAATATCAACTGCATCATCCGTTCCGGGATTGCCGTCCGGATCGAGACAAAATTCGATACCTGCAAGGACAGATGAAAATTCACCGGATCCATTCTCATCCAGTACTTTCACAGCAAGAAACGAGACTCCCGGAGCAACCCCTGTAAGTGAATTGCTGTTCGCTCCCACAATGCCAGCCACATGGGTGCCATGACTATGATCATCCACTGGATCACTGTCCTCATTGATAAAATCATATCCCCCGATCACCCGATAACCTGGTCCGTAACCCTGTCCCAGAGCTGGGTGCATGTAATCAATGCCTGTATCCACAATACCTACCAAGATGCCCGAGCCATCCAATCCCAGTTCTTCTCTCACTTTATCTGCTCTGATTTGCGGTACGCTTGTATCCAAATGGATTTTAACTTCTCCGTCCATATACACTTTGTCTACCATGGGAAGCTCACGAATCATAAGCATCAAACCCCGCTTGCAGCGCATGGCCAGGCCATTGAAACTCTGAAAATATTCACGCTTGATGACATAATCCTGTGATGACGAAGCACTCTTTTTGATTTTTTTGTGAAAAGCACGTGAGAGTTTATTGAGCTCACCTTTAAAGGCATCATGTTCTGATTGCATTTCCATACTTTTGGCTACTCGGATTGATTTGTTCTGCAGGCACAAGGGCTTTCCTTTAAAAGCCACAATGATGTCTACTTCTTCTTCCAGATTGATTGATTTGACGGAAGTGACTTCACCATTTTCCGTTGTATAATAACAGGCCGGTTCTGAATCGGTCAGGACCTTTTGCTCACCGTTGGGCAGCATGACAAATGAATCCCCGCTAAAAAGGGTTGAAGCATAAAGTAAGGTCAAACTGATAATGTAATAACAGAGTTTAATTTTGCTGTTTGTTTTCATTTTGTACACTCCTTTTTTTGATTATAATTTTTTACTAAACCGCCACTCAGTCTCTTTTAGGTACAGTGGAAAGTTTTTCTTTGAAACACCCTGGCTATGTTCAGCAATGTGAATAACCTTGTTCATCCTTCGACAGGCTCAGGATAAACGGCACGATTTACCAAAGTTTAAAGTTAAGTCAGATGAAAAAACAAAAACCCTATTTCGAAGTTAGAATTTCTCTTCATGTCTTTAACACTTTGGTGATCTGGCTTTCCACGGTTTTAATGGAAGCACTCAGAATTTCTGCGATTTCTGAATTCTTTAATCCTTCGAACCGGCTCAATACAAAAGCGATACGCAGTTTTTCCGGGAGGGCATTCATGGTCATTTCGAGGTCGATCATAATGTCTGTGATGTTGTCCGAAGCAACATCGGTGTGAGACAATTGGGAGGCGATATAGACGTGTTCTCTCGATTAATTCTTCATCAGATAATCGTTTATTTGTCTGCATGAATTATTGAATTGTTGTTTTATTCGAGTATGAAAGACGGAAGATTTTTTTGTAATAAAGTCAGTTTGATATGTAAAAACCCTATTTAAGAAAATAATTATTAAATTTTTATAGACTTAAATAGTATTATCTAATAATCATCATTTTTCTGTTCCATACTTCTTTATCAGCTTTAAACCTGACCAGATAGAGCCCTGAGGGACAGGGAATCAAATCATCACTATTACCATCCCAATGAATGTGATGTTTCCCTGCCCGAAACAGACGGTTTTCAAGTGTACGAACCTGGCGTCCAAGAAGATCGAAAATCTTGAGTTCAATGTGTTTGTTCTCAGGTAAAGTGAATTCAAAAGTCGTCTCTGCATTACATGGATTGGGATATACTTTAAATGATAAAGAGATGCGGCTATTTTGGTTGTCCAATTGAACATTCATACCTCCGTTTTTCAGAAGCACACGTCCATCAAAGGGCGGTATATCGAGTTCATGAACTTCTCCTCCGTGATTGACAACCGGATCTTGGGTTCCGCTAATTGCCCAGTAGGTGAATTCCAGATTAACATGAGCCGTATCGTCTGAAGGATTGACCAATGCAATACCTTCTTCAAAATCCCGGCGCCAAACGGGTTCACCTCCCAGTGATATGGTGATATCATCGAGAGCCACTGCACCATCATATTGGATACCGAAAATCAAATAATAGTTATCATAAGAATCGATGTTCATGATGGACCGTACCGAATCAACTGTACCTGCAATCGGATCCCATTCTTTCCACCAGATGTCATGAAACGGAGATACTTCATTGGTACGGAGCAGAGCATAAAAATGACCATTCTCGGCTTCTTTTATAATACGGTATTTCCATGTGATGATATACTGTGTATTGGGCTGGAATGGGATTTTGTTTGTATCAGACCAGAGGAATTCATTCCATTCTCTTGATGGATCCGAATTTTCAGCATAGAGACTGTATTTTCCTGATATCACATGATCCGGATCATTCGTTACCGAGGCAATCTGCAGCCAGGTCGGATACATAAAATTTCCTAATGAACCGTCCTCAAAGTCATCCTGCGATACGAGGGAAGTTAGATCATTGAGTGCATATCCATCCCCAGTGGGCATTCCCAGATTCACATTATATTCATCATACCACCAGTTGTGTCCCCACCATGTGGTACCGAAATCATAAGAATAAAGACCGTCACCCATTAATGCAGAACAGAGGCCAAAACGCATGCGATCAACTTGTTCCTGTACCCACTGTACTGTATCTGGCGGGCATGTTTGTGAAGGATTGGTCCCATAAGCTGTCCATAACCAATCCGGACCCTGGCCTGTGATCAATGGCAGAGCCCACGGTTCCCGGTGCACATCGCGCCATCCAATATATTCCTCAATGAGTGGTCTATATGGTGCATGACCAGAGCTGATCTGATTCAAACCCATTTCGAAAAGACGTCCGTGCATCCAGGGACTATATAAATAAATGGCATCATTTCCACATATCACAGCATTGGGCGCACGCTCACGAATTTTCATCAGTAAGCTCATCACACCATTTTGCCAGGCCGATGTGATGGTTTCGTAATCGTCACCGAGACCATCTTGATCAATATCGATATTTCGATCATCCAAATCCGTATTCCACATCCAGAAAACATTTCCCTGGACACGGTCAAAATAGATACCGTCATAGAACAAGCAGTCATTGCGCCACTGGCTCAGAATCCGGTTTGCCATGTAGTCGACACAAACCGGATTGGTCAGATTGTACATGGAATGTCCCCAAAATCCTTCATAGAGTACATGGCCGTTTGGATCACAAAGTACACAATTATATAGGGGATCATTCGGATCTGTTGCTACGGCTTCAAATAGTTGATCTTCAGGGGAACCGTATGAAAAATTGTAAGTGATCAATGTTTTCAGATTCGGATTCTGTTCACGTGCTTCAAAAAGAACATCTCCTGGATTTTGTACTGCTCCCCAAAACAAGACAGCCAAATCGTATTTAGCTAGATCGGATGGTGTGTTGATTTGATCGTCATAATTCCACCAGAGTGAGAAAATCCGAGGATATTGGGGATTATAATCCCTGAGCACGTGTGTATTTGACTGCAGTACAAAAGGCCATGGTGCATTTGGATTTGAATCCGGAGCACATCGAATAAAATAGGAATAGGACTGATTAATCTGTACGGGATATGAAAATTGATGATCCATCGTTCCACTACCCTGAAGTTCATATGTCATTTGATTGTACGGGACGTTTATTGTGTCACAGTGACATTGCGCGGGTATTGCAGTTTCCAAAGAAAAAGAAGCGGTTGTTGATCCTACGGGAAGGACGTCATTGATGAGATTGGATTCCACAATGGGATGGCTGATGACAGAAAAAGGTCCAATTGATGATTCCGTACTCCAGGATTGTCCATTGAATGTTTTATATATGAATTGAATCGCATCCCCTGAATTAAACATCGATGGTTCCAGAACTGCATCAATATCTTGATCCGGGAAGAGATAAAGGGCTTTGATTTCATATGATTTCAGTGCCCTATTATACAATCGAAATTCATCGATGGTAGCATATCCATTGGGGGAGCCCCAGTATGCACATCCGATGTGAAATGTATCTGAAGTGCCTATCGGAGGTTCAAAATTACTATCCTGGCATTTGATCTTTCCGTCAAGATAGAGATTTTGGGTATGGGTATGTGTGTCCCAGGTCCAAACCAGATGATGCCAATCACTTTGATATATTGGAGCAAACAAGTACCATGCTCCAGTATAACCACTCTCATTTTGACTGACACCAGTAATGATATCGCTGTCTTTGGAGAATTCGATATAGAGTGCATTGTTGTCGTCGATTCGATATTCGAATAGTCGGTTCCAATTGTCGTAAATCGGATGGGTGATATCTTCATCCAATGCAAACCAGAGGGACACGGTTCCCGAGTCCAATGAAATGTTGCCTACTGCATTATATGTTAATTGGGCGGGACCATTTCCGATGTGCACACCGGTTCCGAACCAGCTGGATCGGAGTTCGGCGCCCAGTGAGTCGAGGAGAACATCTCCATTCTGAGGTGTGAAGCGCGATTCAAAATTGACATGAAACGTTTCGGGAGATTCGCGCTGTGTGCCGTCAATATCATTCACTATCCATCTGTACGAGGTACGTGTCACTCCCTCTGTCCACTCAATTCCGGCAATAATAGGAATATTTTCAATTGGAGGATTTGGAGTAATCTGCGCATTCTCTGCTGATATAGAGAGAGAGGTTTTTCCGATTAAGAAAATAAAAAAAGAGCAGTGGAAAATTTTATTAAACCTGCGTAATTTTATCATTATTTTGTGCGAATGATTTATTTATCCTTTTGCAGCCGATCCGATTGCATAGAGTTGATCAGATATCCCCAGGTTTCCCTTTGGTCCGTGGACCATGCGCCACGGCGGATCAGCGGATTCTTTGAGATTCAGGGATTGGAGTAATTCAACGGCTTTCACATTCGTTTCAAGAACACCAACCCGCAGTGTCATGTCCTGAGCTTTCAATGCGAGATGGGTTAAAAGTGCTTCGGGAGATTGGACATCCGGTTGCATCCACCAGGGACCAATTAAAATAAAATCCTTTACCTTTTTTGCGAAAATAAACCCTACAATACTCCCATTGCGTTCCATCACATAGCACAATCCCGGATTACGAGTGAATCGGTGGTTCAGAAAAAAGGTACGGTCGTCTCCGAAAACTTTTGCGTCGATCTGTCCAATGGTCTGAAAATCTTCCATCTGCATCTGCCGAACCTGAGGATAGGATACGGCTTGAATCTGACCTGAAAATCTGAGTGATCGGCAGATTTTTCTGAATCCGGTTCTTTCGTAAAGCGGTACAGCGGCGGGGACACCATCGAGATAAATACTTTTAATATTTTTCTTCCCGAGATAAGAGATACTGCGATCAAGCAGGCCTCTTCCGATTCCTTTCCCTCTCTCGTTTTTGATGATGATGAGTTCACCGATAAATCCGGTATGATGGTATCCGGTCGCAATACACATTCCGATACGGTTTCCTTCATTTTCCGCAATGAGACAGCCTTTGGGATCATAATTCAAAAAGGCTTGAAAGATTTCCTCCTGGCCTTTCCAACCTTCATTCAGTGTGAGCTGAACGGCAAATTCGATATCCGAAAGCTGCATTTGACGAATGTGTATTTTAGATTCCATCATAGGTGTTTATTGAACACGAAATTCCACACTGTCCGCAACTTGATTGTCTTTCTCCGAAATGGCTTTCAGAATATATTGGCCCGATTGTACTTGTCGTAGAAAACAGTGCTTGTCAGAAGTTGTTTGAATATATTCGTTGTTTAAGTACCAATTGATTTTCGACTCTTTTTCGGGAGTAACCAATTCACATCGGATTGATTGGAATTCTGGAGAAAGGTTGGGTAGACGTTGATAAATCGCACCATTTTGAGGGTTGATAATTCGAATGGTTTGTTTTAATGAATCAGAGACGTTTTGGGTTTCGAATCCGAATGCTTTGCTCCATGTTTGAAAACGATTGGGAAATGTTTTGACCATTTTTTTGTTCTTTTTTGCATGTAAGTCGCAGGAGCTCATTTGATAGGATGCAAAATCTTTTTCGGGAATAATTTCTTCGATATAAGAGGGGCAATAAGGGCCGGGTTTTTTGCCCGAGAGCGGACAAATTTTGACACGGATTAAGCCTTCGGGCATTTGAAATTTTTCAGGATAGGGTTTGTTTTGGTATAACTCAGACATAATTATCCAAAAAATGGGACCGGCTCCAGAGATCCCAGAGACTTTCAGCATGGGAGAGTGGTCAAAATTTCCTACCCAAACACCCAGTGTATAATCTTCCGTGAATCCGATTGTCCAATTGTCGCAAAAGTGAAATGAGGTCCCTGTTTTAACGCTGCACGGAAATGGTAAATTCAGTACCGAATGGAATCCGAATTCTGTGGTTCTTGCAAACGGATCACTTAGAATATCGCTAATTAAATAGTTCAACTGAGGCGTCGATATTGTTTTCATTTCTATTGGCTGTTTATATGGTTTATCATTCAGCTCGATGATTTCTTTTGTTGGTAGGAAATTCCCCATTCTGGCCAAACACATGTATGCCCGCGTCAATTCAGATAGCGTTACTTCTCCTCCTCCCAGAACGATTCCGATGCCATAATAGTCTGGCTCCTTATCGAGAGATTCAAATTCGTATTCTCTAAGTCGGCTCAGAAATGGATCAATTCCTATTTTAGCTAAGGTTCGTACTGCAGGGATATTCAGAGAGTTTGCAAGAGCTTCCCGTAGCCTTACGGGACCGTGATAAGTTTCCGAATAATTTTGAGGCGCGTATATTCCTTCCGGCATACGATAGTGAGTCGGAATATCGGAAATGAGGGTGGCGGGATTAAATCCCTCTTCCATTGCTAAGATGTATAGAAAAGGTTTTAGGGTCGAACCCGGTTGTCTCAATGCCCTTATGCCATCGTTCTGCCCTTCGATTTCTGTGTTGAAATAATCCGCAGAGCCAGTGTACGCCAATACATCTCCAGTATGGTTATCCAGAAGAATGGCAGACCCATTGGTGACATGATAAGGTTTTAGCTTATCAAGTATATTTTTTATTTGTTCGGACACCATTTTTTGAAGTTCGATATTGATGGTTGTTTTTACTGTTTGTGCTTCATCGGGGATTTTGTCCATTAAATGAAAAACGAAGTGTGGTGCCAAAAACGAAGCGCATTGTGGTTTGAGTTGTATCTCTTCTTTCAATACTCTTTGGATCCGGTCTCTAGAAATCATTTTTTGTTCTGTCATTCTTTCCAAGACGATTCGCTGACGTTTCTTTATCTCTCTCAGATTGTGGTAAGGGTTCAATTGATTCGGGGAATTGGGAATTGAGGCCAGAAAAGTGGCTTGAGCCAAGGTGAGATCCGCAGAAGATATCCCAAAATAGGTTTTTGCAGCACTCTCCAAACCGTAAAGATTACCACCCATTGGGAGTCTGTTCATATAAGCTTCCAAAATGTTTTTCTTCTCCAAACCGGCTTCGAGACGATAGGCATAGAAAGCCTCTTTGATTTTCTTGATCAGTGTCCTTTTTCCCGGATGGAGTAGTCGGGCCAACTGGAGAGTGATGGTCGAAGCTCCTGAGACGACCCTTTTTGATTTGATGTTTTGAATGATGGCACGGCAAACGGCTTCGTAATCGATGCCGTGATGTCTGTAAAAGTTTTTATCTTCTGTGGCGATCATGGCATCAATAAAGTAGGGAGAGATGCTTTCAAAATCGACGTAAATCGCTTTGGATTGATTCTGAGAAAGAACTTCCTGAAGCAGGTTGCCGTGCCGGTCAAAAAATTTAACGGAGTGGAACTGTTCGCCAGTGATGTCTCCTTTCGTGATCGGAAACAGGTAAGGCGTGAAACGAAAAATAAGTGGGATGAGAATAAATCCACCCACGATAAGCCGCAATATTTTATAATTGTGTATTTGCATGACTCATTTACTCGGATACAGAGACAAATCCTTCGGCGCATGTTCCGAATTGTTCGGGTTCGTACATGAGCGAAATGTTCGTGGCCGGCCAGAAAAATGTCCCGGAAGTTGTGGCCCGGATCATGTATGTATATTTGTAAATACCGGGTCGAACTGCATCTGCAAAAAGAACCACGCGGTCGTCTCTTAATTCCGTATGGTTGATGGGATTTCCCCAATAACCCAAAGCACTATCATGGCCCCGATTCACTCTTGATTGTCTTCGAGTCCGATAACGTGTTGAGGTTGTTTTCAAGGAGACATCGATCGCTTCCAAACCTGCAGGAATGGGATCATCGATGATCAAGTGGTATCCAGTTTGGGGGATATTGTATTCCAGTTCGATTTCCAAGACATCGCCAGCTTGGATTTTGAGAACCTCAGGAGGATTTTCTTCATACTGGCTGATCGTTTTTCCCGTGTTCTGATTTTTCACGATTCGCTTGATAGAGAATCCCTCTTTTCTCGCAGTTTGAGGTCCTTTCAATCGATAGGCATAGGAGAGTGTGTAGTAGAGTGTTCCAGCTCCCTTTTTCATGATTTTGATATCACTCAACCCATCTGGAAGTTCGTCGATGGGAATGAACTTCTCTTTTGGTTTGTACTGGTGTCCCTTGAACATGTGTTTTAAAGTTTCTCTTCCAGCGATCAGAATTTTTGCTGTGAAATCCGGAGGTGTGGCTTCGCGTTTTAATGAGATTTCTACCAGTGCATCAATGGCTTTGGCATTTTCGTAAGTATTTCTCCACCGTCCGTTCTTTCTTGCGTTCAAGATATAGCGGGCAAATTTGACAATGAAAGGGCTTTCTGGTTCTATAATCAGGAAGAGTTTGATCGCATCAGAAGTTGTAATAATGGGGGAGTACATAAAGAGCCAGGAAGGAGGCAGATCTCTCGGACTTTCAAAATGAGCGGTTTGGGCGGTCACAAACATTCCGTTCTTTATTTCCTCTAACATTTGTTGTGCTTCTGGTTTCCATTGGGAAGAATGGAAAAGTAAATAAGCCAACTGGATCTGGGCACCGTAGCTCAACTCGTTTCTTTTATTGAAGTATTCTTCAAAATAGGTCTCATCTTTACGTCCCAGATGGTGCATGCCCATCAGGATATTGATTCGGTATTCGGCCAGACCTTTCCATGTGATAAAAGGATAGCACGGATTTCTCAGTGAATTGTCTAGAAATTCGAGAAGCCTTTTGGTGACTTCATCGTCGATTTTGTATCCTAATTCGCGACATCGTTTGAAGAGATAGGCCACATAGGGAGAAAGAAAACAATCTGCCTCGTCGCTCGTCGGCCAGAATTTGAATCCGCCGTTGTTATGCTGCATCAGAAGTACCTTTTTCAGGTTTGCTTGAATCACTAGATCAACCGGTTTGACAGCCTGTAAGGAGAAATTGTATTTATCCGATAGGTATTTTAATTGGATGAGAGCCAGCAAACGACTGGATGTTTGTTCGAGACAGCCGTAAGGATAATTCACTAAGTATTTGGCACCTTCTCCGATATCTGTGAGTGCTGTGCTGGAGAGAAGGATATTCAATCCTCCAGTATCTTTCCGGATCGTATCGTCAATCTTTATTTTCTGGGTCAGCTGTTCTTCTGTTTCGCCAACGGCAACGACAGTTTCTGTGGCTGAAAGATCCTGAATCTCGAGTGAAGTCTGGAGCGCATCGGATTCGGAAATGGCCTGACTGTTGTAGGTACCGCTGAAGGAAGCGGTGAATTGCATCGTTGATTTGCCCACACTTTTTGTCTGGAAAGGGAAAAGAAGTGTTTTTGACTGACCCGGATTGATCATGATACTTGGCAGTTCTGATTTCGAATTGTCCAGAGTGATCGACTCGCCTTGAATTTTGGTTTTAACACTGACTTGACCTGCGGCTTCGGTCAAATTGGTGACAGCTACTCCGGCTAAAAATTGATCGCCGATCCTGGCAAACCTGGGCTGGACAGGGCGTAATATGAACGGCTGGCTGACAACGAGCTTTTCCTCTCCGTATCCGAAAAGGTGTTTTTGACCCACAGCAACGACCATAATTTTCCATGTCGTTAAATTATCAGGCAGTTTGAAATGGAATTTTGCTCTGCCTGTTTCATCGGTGAGCAGATTAGGATTGTAATATGCGAGTTTCAGAAATTCCTTTCGAATTCTTGGCCCAGCCATTCCTTCCAAAATTCCCCCGCCGTATCCCGTTCCTTTCTGCAACAGTTCTTCTTCGGTTATGATAAAGGGACGATTGTCGTTAATTCGGGCTGATAAACCACGCTGTTCATACACGACTTTAACAAGATCTGGTGGTGTGTAACCTGTCAGAGACAAAACGGCTTCATCGACAACCATCACGGTCAACTCACTCGGGTGTCCCTGTTTATCCGAGCGGGTGATTTGAATGTTTACATCGAGTTCTTCGGCGGGTCTGGCCATCTCACGATCAGGTTCGATCTGGACGTCCAGGTATTTGCTTGACAGAGAGACTTTAAAAGGGGCAAACCCGATTCTTTCCATATGTTTTCCAACTTCTTCTTCAACAGGTACAATCGGTTTCCCCAACCTAAAAAGAACCGCACCCAAGTAAGCGTTAGGGAGCATCTCTTCGGTTACACGAAAACGGTAGGTGTAGGCACTGCCTTTGATTTTGTTTGTCTCTTTGAGAAACACCTTTTCTCGACAGACGGTTAGAAACAATTCTGCTTCAGGATAAGGGGATTGAATGAAGGCCACAGCTTCGTCACCGACCTCATATTCTTTTTTATCCATGATGATTTCGAGTTTGTCCTCTCCCCGGTCTTCCCAGGGAACGTAATCTTCTCCGGCCACCCAGATTGAAGTCGCTGCGGCTGTTCCACTCTTCGGTTTTTTCTTTAATTCGGCCCAAATGATAAAAGAGCCGGCTTCTTGGGGAATAAAGATGGTTTTAACAGGTTGATTCGTACTTATGATCTCTTTGGTCTCCACAATTTTTTTCACAAGGTTATGTTCGATATGAAATCTTTCATCAGACGTTTTGGTCTTGATGGAGTGGTATTCCTTTTTAATTAATTTCACAGTTACGGGAACACCGGATAAAGCTTTGCCTTCGGGAGAGACAACGATAATGGATGCATCAATGGTATCCTTCTTTGCCACAATCCAATCCGAAAGTTGAATGCCAACCAGTTGATTGTTGGGAAGCATTGTGATGTGCTTCTGCGCAGAAATCGTCTGCTTTGAAACGTCCTCCACTTCCACATCGCAGAGGTAGGTCATGGGATAGGGAACATCGTTTTGGTTGATTTTTATCGTTTTGGTTGCTTTTCCTTCATTATTCAAAGAAATGGTTTCACTGTGGTATCTACCCATGAGAGAAACCTTTTGGTCTTCCAGATAGGGTGGAACCCAGAAGGAGAAACCTTCCCAGTTTTTCGGATGAAAATGGGTTTTTCGACGGGTAATGTTCAAAGAAGATTTTACTTCGGACATGGGTGCACCGAAATAGTATTTCCCCTCCCAGGAGATTTGGATGGGCTCGTTCGGGAGGGCAATTTTTTTGTCGATATCCATCTTGACTTCGAATTCAGGCACCCTGAATTCAGCCAGTCTGAAGTTACCGTAAAATCTTAATCCTTGATGCGGCGTTTCGGCAATCACACTGTAATTTCCCAGGTACTGCCCTTCCTTTGTGGGAATGTCGAAGTGAAATGTGCCGAAGCGGTCCACACGAACTTTATCGATGGTTTTCTCGGCACCGTGAGGGTCACGAAGCTTGATGGTATACTCCATTCCTTCTCCAGTGAAGAGCCTGCCATAAAGAAGATATCGGGAGATCCCTTGCATCTTTACTGTATCGCCTGGCCTGTAGATGTTCTGATCCGAAAAAATAGTGCCTCTGGAAAGCGGTCGTTCGGCTTCCCAATCGGACAAGATACCAAACTGCCAGATGGAAGGATTGCCCCCTCTCTCTGTTTGAAGAAATGTCCAGTCATTCCCTTTTTCGGCAACGATGAGAAGTCGCGGCGGATCGGCAAAACCAAATCTTTCTTGGTCGTAAAGGATGTCATCGGGATCGGCTTCGGGAGGATAGAGTTCGTTGATGATTTTATTTCTAATTCTCCTCTGCGTGCATTGGGCAGTCTCTTCGGCTGAGAGCGTTAAGAGTCCATCCGCATCGGTGCTGCCTTCAAAGCAGGGATTGATTTTTCCAATGTGCGTATCGGTAATG
>CAZIAH010000082.1:0-19202 GCA_964537715.1 uncultured bacterium
GATAAACACCATGCGGGATATGTCAAGGGATTGAATCAAGCCGAAATGAAACTTGCAGAGGCTCGTCAATCCGGTGACTTTGCCCTGATCAAACATTGGGAAAGAGAGATCGCTTTCCACGGCTCAGGACATATCCTTCACAGCATTTTCTGGAATAATTTGTCCCCCCAGGGAGGCAGTAAACCCGCCGGTAAATTGGCACAGGTCATCGACGCAGAATTTGGCAATTTCGATATGTTCAAAGCACACATGACCGCTACCAGCAATTCCGTGGAAGGCAGCGGTTGGGGCATTTTTGCCTATCAACCCATGTTCAAAAAACTTATTATTCTCCAAGCGGAAAAACACCAGAACCTGACGCAATGGGGTGCAATGCCTTTGTTGGTCATCGATGTTTGGGAACATGCTTATTATTTGAAATACCAGAATCGGCGGAGCGAATTCGTAGAAAAACTGTTTGGAATCATCAACTGGCAGGATGTGGCAGATCGATACGAAAAGGCAATGTCTTAAGTGGAAAATTGAATCGGAGAAAGGGATTTTAAATTAAAATGATTACCTTTCGTAATCGTGAAGAAGCAGGTAGGCTCTTAAGTAGAAAATTGATAGGATTAGAACCCAGATTAGAAAATCCTGTTGTTCTGGGTATCCCCCGCGGAGGAATTCCCGTGGGCTATTTTATCGCAAAGGCTTTACATTGTCCGTTGGAACCCATTGTATTGAGAAAACTTCCCATTCCATCCGATCCCGAAGCAGGTTTCGGCGCAGTGACACTGGATAGGGAAACTGTATTTAACAAAACCTTGTTGTCTCGTCTTGATCTATCTCGAAAAGAGATAGAAAAAATCTTAAGCACAATTTATCAAGAAGTACTGAGGCGTAACCGTATCTATCGCGGGAATAAACCCTTCCCCTCTTTGCATCATCGATCAGTAATACTGACAGATGACGGTCTGGCCTCAGGATTCACCATGCTTGCGGCAGTGAAATTCATCAAGAAGCGGAATGTCAAGAAAATCATTGTGGCCGTGCCCGTGGCGCATCGTACAGCTTACAATGTGATTCAAGAACAGGTTGACAAGGTTGTTGTTTTATATATCAGCGATTTACCGCGTTTTGCTGTCGCATCATATTATACAGAATTCCCGGAAATGGATGATGAAGAGGTGATCTCTTATTTAAATAAGCAATAAGGTTATTATGATGAACAATGTCGTTTTACAAAAACAGGTAAAAAAGCGAGACGGCTCAGTCGTTGTCTTCGATAAGCGAAAGATAAATCATGCGATCGAAAGAGCAGCATTCGAGGTTCTGCAGGATAAAGCTAAGGCAAGTGACATTGCAGTTGCTGTCACAGAACTTGTCGTTAAGAAACTACAGGAAGATAATAAAGACAGAATTCCGGGTATCGAATCTATTCAGGATCATGTCGAGTCGGCCTTGATGAACAAGGGGTACAGCCAAATTGCAAAAGCGTACATTTTGTACAGAGAGAAACGAAGTCAAATCCGAACAGCAAAATCTGTATTGGGCTTCAAGGACGATTTAAAGCTTCCCATCAACAGCATCGCTGTCTTGAAAAGACGATATCTTTTAAAAGATGACAGCCGAAATATCATCGAAACACCGAGTGCGCTCTTTCGCCGGGTGGCTGCTCATGTAGCCGGGGCGGAAAAGAATTTTAAATCGGGTGACAGCCCTGAAGAAACGGAAGAGAAGTTCTATTATATGATGCGGGATTTGGAATTTATGCCCAACTCTCCTACCCTGATGAATGCAGGAACTTCCCTGGGACAGCTTTCTGCGTGTTTTGTGCTTCCTGTGGAGGATTCGATTGACGGTATATTTGAAACGTTACACCATATGGCGAAAATTCATCAGACAGGAGGAGGCACAGGCTTCAGCTTTTCCCATTTAAGACCAAAGGATGATTTCGTTTCTTCCACCAAAGGAGAGGCCTCCGGGCCGGTATCCTTTATGAGCATATTTGACAGAGCAACAAGTGTAATCGTTCAGGGAGGCAGGCGCCGCGGTGCCAATATGGGTATCTTACGATGCGACCATCCGGATATCGTGGGGTTTGTCGAGGCCAAAAAGGACAAACAATCCTTTTCCAACTTTAACCTGTCCGTAGGTGTGACCGACCCCTTTATGGAAGCCGTTAAGAAAGACAAAAAATTCAACCTGATCAACCCAAGAACCAAAAAAAGTGCAAGCACAGTAAAAGCGAGAACATTATTTGACTTTATGGTGAATGCGGCCTGGGAAACCGGAGATCCGGGGCTCATCTTTCTGAATGAGATAAACAGAGAAAATCCTACCCCGGAAATCGGTCCAATCGAAGCGACGAATCCATGCGGGGAATTGCCGTTGCTTCCGTATGAGAGCTGTAATCTGGCTTCGATCAATCTGGCAAAGATGGTTCAAGGCAGTTCAGTGGACTGGCGTAAACTAAAGGATCGGATCAAATGGGGAATTCGCTTCTTGGACGATGTGATTGAAGTCAATAAATTTCCCCTGCCCCAGATCGAAGAAACGACGTATGCCAACAGAAAAATCGGACTGGGCGTAATGGGCTTTGCTGATATACTGATCAAGTTGAGGATTCCCTATGATTCAAGTGAGGCCGTCAGCTTTGCTCAAAAACTCATGCATTTTGTCCGCAAAGAATCTTTGAACGCATCTGTCGAACTGGCCAAAGAGAGGGGCGTTTTTCCAAACTGGAAGAAATCGATTTATTCAAAGAAGAATTTGCGTTTGCGTAACGCGACCGTAAATACAGTCGCTCCCACCGGAACGATAAGCATCATCGCCGGATGTTCTTCAGGTATCGAGCCGCTGTTTGCCGTCAGCTTTGTGCGTAATGTATTATCCGGTACAAGACTTTTTGAAGTCAATCCTTTCTTTGAAGAGGTGGCAAAAGAAAGAGGATTTCACAGCAGAGATCTTCTGGCGGAGATCGCCCATTCCGGATCATTGCAAAATATCAAAGGTATCCCCGATGATATAAAAAAACTGTTTGTGACCGCTTTTGACACAACGCCGGAACAGCACTTGCGGATCCAGGCGGCTTTTCAAAAATACACGGATAATTCTGTTTCCAAAACTATCAACCTGCCTTCCGATGCAACGGCCGAAGATATAAGAAATATTTATTTACTGGCCCACCGGTTAAAGTGCAAGGGCATCACTGTTTATAGATACGGCAGCAAGGAACAACAGGTGCTTTCTTTTGACAATAAACATGAAAAAAGGAGAAAAACAGACATGGATCTGGTCACTGCCGAATCCGAGTATGCGGGCGGTTGTGCCGGAGACACCTGTTATTTTTAAAAAAGAGTTTAGATATGATAGAGAAGAGAAAATTAGCGCTCATACATATTGTTAAGAAAGAACTTAAATTAGACGACAAAGAATACCGCAATATACTCCGGACTGCTACGGGAGTACAAAGTGCCAAAGAATTAAATGATGCGCAGTTCAAAAAATTGATGAATTATTTTGTTCGCAGCAAACATTATCGTCTTAATGCATACGGCCTTACTTTGAAACAAAAACTCTTTATTCAATATCTTGCTGAAACGATGGACTGGGATCAAAGTCACCTGAGCAATTTTATACACAAGTATTATCATAAGCACAATATCAATCAATTGACCCGAAAAGATGCCATAAAAGTAATTGAATCTCTGAAGAAAATAAAGGCGCATCAACCGGCAGAGTTTAAGGGAGAGAAAAGTTAATTATGGATGAAATGATGCGAAACGGCACAAAGGAGCAAATTGAGAGAATAACGCAGGCGTTTCTTCCTATGAAGAAGTTTGATGTTGCGAAACTAAACGAAGCATATCAAGGAAAATGAAGTATGAGAAAGAAAGACATCGCAATATCATTTTTGACACTCGCATCTTCCGGCAAAGTGGCCGAGGCGTTTGAAAAATACATTCATCCGTACTTTAAGCACCACCTCGTATTTTTCAAGGGAAATCGGGAATCGTTCTTGAAGGCCATGGAAGAAAACGCGTGTCAGTTTCCAGATAAAACCTACAAAACAATACACGCGCTTGAGGACGGTGATTTAGTCGCCGTACACGGAAAAGTGGAACTTGCTCCCAAAGTGTTTGGAGTGATATACATTTTCCGCTTTAACAATGACAAAATCATTGAATCGTGGGAAGCATCACAGGAGGAATTGAAAGATTCTCCGAATGAGAACGGGTTGTTGTTTTAATATAAGGAGGTAAATAAAATGGCAAAAATGAATCCAGTAGTGCATTTTGAGATGCCTGCTGAAGATAAGGCAAGAGTTAAGAAGTTTTATGAAACTGTTTTTGGGTGGAAAATGACACAGCTTGGTCCCGAGATGGGAGATTATCTTCTGGCTACCACTTCCCCTGTAGATGAGAACAACATGCATAAAGAGAAGGGAGCTATAAACGGCGGATTCTATGAGAAAGGAGAAAATGGCACTGTTCCGCATATTGTCATTGCTGTTGATAATTTGAAGCATAGCATGGAAATGGTAAAGCAATCAAGTGGTGAGGTTTTAGGAGAACCGATGACAATTCCGGGTATTGGTGAATTTGTGATGTTTAAGGATACTGAAGGAAATCGTGTAGGCATGCTGCAACCAACAAAGATGTAACTTACGATGAAAGAAAAGATGAATAAAGCTTGGCATGAAAAAAACGTTTTGGGTAAAAATGCGCCTTTGGCAAAAAGGATATCATGGCATCTAAGGCACCAGGAAAATTGTTCATGCCGCCCTGTTCCAAAATCAGTTGCAAACGAGATAAAAGGAAAAAAAGTCAAGACCTGCAGTAGAGGCCATAAATTTGTTGGGAAAGGTCCATGTCCCGTCTGTTGGCCAGGAGGCAGTAGAAAGTGAAAAAAATGAGAAAAGAACGATAAAAAGGTTGAAAAGACCACCAGGCGGACTGTGAAGAAAGCAGACGGGGAAAGCGCCGTACTCGCGACGATCGCCGCGATGCCTGGACCGGATCGCACCATGGGTGAGCGGCTCCATGCCATCATCAAAACCAGTGCGCCTGCCCTCTCACCAAAGCTCTGGTACGGGATGCCCGCGTATACCAGGAACGGCAAGGTCGTCTGCTTCTTCCAAAGTGCGCAAAAGTTCAAAACGAGGTACGCGACGTTAGGCTTTCAGCACGAGGCGAACCTCGATGAAGGCGCCATGTGGCCGGTCGCCTTCGCACTGAAGGAGTTGACTGCCGTCGAAGAAACGAAGATCGCCGCGCTCGTGAAGAAAGCGGTGAGTTGAGGACTGAGCAACTCTGAACAAGTTCGCCAATCTGATGGAGAGGTAAAAAAATGAAAATTATTGATAAACTCAAAATGTTAAATATCGCAGTAAGCGATATGGCGAAAGCCAAAGATTTTTATGTGAAAAAACAAAGAGTGAACATGGCAACCATGATAAGATTATTAGGAATGCAAATTTTGAAAATTGCTTTAATGGCGGCTTTTACTTGCTTGCCAACTGCTTTTGCCGAAGCCAGTATTCATAGAGAAACGATAGATTATAAAGATGGAGAAGTCATTCTTGAAGGATACCTCGCCTATGACGATTCGATAAAAGGAAAACGCCCCGGAGTTTTAGTCGTTCATGAGTGGACCGGGATCAGTGATTATGAGAAACGGCGCGTCGAAGAGCTTGCGCGGGCAGGCTATATAGCCTTTGCTGCTGATATTTACGGTAAAGGGATAAGACCTGAAACAAGAGAAGAGGCTGCCAGACAAGCGGGGATTTATCGTCGCGACCGTAAACTTATGCGCAAACGGGTCCAGGCAGGATTGGCGGAGCTTAAAAAACATCCGCTGACTGATTCTTTGCGTGTAGCCGCAATAGGTTATTGTTTCGGAGGAGGCGCCGTTTTGGAACTTGCACGAAGTGGGGCTGATATTAAAGGAATAGTAAGTTTTCACGGCAACTTAGATACTCCTAACCCGGAAGATGCCAAGATGATAAAGGCCAAAGTGCTTGTTCTTCGCGGCGCAGATGATCCCTATGTTTCTACAGAGCAGGTAAAAAATTTTGAAGAAGAAATGCGCAAGGCAAATGTAGACTGGCGCATGGTAAGTTATGAAGGCGCTGTTCATGGCTTTACAAATCCGGCGTCTGGAAACGATCCTTCTCGGGGAGTGGCTTACAACAAAGAGGCGGACATGAAATCCTGGAAGGAGATGATATCTTTTTTCAAGGAAATATTTCATGATTCATAAAATGCCGGATGATTATTTCACAGACCCGGCCGGAAAAGGATCGCATGCGGGCTAATAAAAGAATTGAAAGAACGAGAATAATCGCCATTTATATTTTAAGTACCTTTTTCTCAAAGGAAAAACAGTAAGATGAAGAACGAGGCTTGATTGTGATACGTTATTGATCAAACGAACCTTTTTAGGCATACAAAAGTTAAAAATAGAAAATGGGAAATGTACTTCAGCGGAACTAAGATAAATGGTATCTGGAAATAATGTAAGTAAACGAAACAGTTGGGTTCATTATTATGTCGAATATTCTTATTACAGGAAGCAACCGGGGACTCGGCCTGGAATTTGTCAGGCAGACATTGGTCCGCGGCGACCGGGTTATTGCGGGTTACAGGAATCCGAAGAAACTGTTAGAACTGTATCAGTTGTCTGACCAATATTCCGATCAACTCATTTTATTGAAATTGGATGTCACCCAAAAAGAAAATATTGAATTGGCATTCGATCAAATCACTTTTTCTGCAAAAGGTTTGGATATCCTGATTAACAATGCAGGCATCCAGTCGGATCGCGATTTTTTGCCGCAACTGAACGCCGATGACTTACTACGAATATTTCATGTAAATGCGATTGCTCCGATCATTTTAGCACAAAAGTGTCTACCATTGCTCAAATCGAGGCCACATTTCACTAAAATCATCAACATCACCTCCATGATGGGATCGCTTCAATTAAGGAGTGGAGACTATTATGGCTACCGTGCAAGCAAAGCTGCCTTGAACATGTTTTCCAGAGCCCTGGCTTATGATGTCCGTTCAGAAAGAATCATTGTGATTACGCTGCACCCCGGTTGGGTTCGCACCGGGATGGGCGGAAACCAAGCGCCTCTTTCACCAGAGGAATCTGTTAAAGGAATGTTGAAAGTAATTGACGGCCTTTCTTTACAGGATACAGGAAAGTTTTTTACGTGGGAGGGAAAAGAATATTTCTGTTAATGATAATGGATTCAGACGATCCTACAAAGGAGATGAACAATTGTAAAATCAATGGAGGCAAAAATGGCTGATCTGACTGCACAATACATGGGAATTAAACTGAAAAATCCCGTTATTGCCGGAGCGAGCAAATTAACCTCGAACATGCAAACCATAAAGAAATTGGAGGCATCCGGCGTTGGAGCCATTGTGACCGCATCCCTTTTTGAAGAACAGATCCAGCTTGAAAGATTCAAAATGGATGAAGATCGGGAAAAGTATTATTATCGCCATGCAGAGATGATCACAGTAGGGTCTCAGTGGCCACATGCCGGCCCTAAAGAACATCTTTATTGGGTTCAAAAGACGAAAGAAAGTCTTTCAATCCCTGTAATTGCAAGCCTGAACGCTGTCCATGAAGAGACATGGATCGAATATGCCCGGCTGCTGCAGGAAACCGGTGTGGACGGACTTGAACTAAATTTCTATGCCTCTCCGAAGCATTTTGACAAGGATGCTTCGACAATCGAACAGGAACAGATTTCAATTCTGGAACGCATCAAAAAAGCCATAACAATTCCGGTATCCGTAAAACTCAGTCCATTTTACACGAATCCGCTTCATTTTATTTCCCGACTCGATCAGGCAGGCGTACAGGGATTCGTTCTGTTTAATCGACTTTTCCAGCCCGATATCGATGCGGGTAAACAGGAAAACATCTTTCCTTTCCATCTCAGTGAACGATCCGACAACCGTCTTCCCCTGAGATACACCGGATTGTTGTCTGGAAACATCCAGGCGGATATATGCAGCAGTACGGGTATCTTCGAAGGTGAAGATGTAGTAAAAATGATTCTGGCCGGTGCAACTTGCGTTCAGGTAGTAAGTACGCTATACAAAAATGGTATCGAACAGATTCATAGTATGCTTGAAAATTTAAAAACCTGGATGGAACAGAAAGGATATGCTTCTTTAAACGAGTTTCGGGGCAAGATGAACAAAAAAAACAGTAAGGATCCCTGGATATATACAAGAGCCCAATATGTAAACCTGCTGATGAATCCAAAAGAAATTTTGGAGAATTATCCGGTCCCTTGATTTGAGGAGGATTAAAATTTGATGGCGTTATCAATTGTATTGTATCTTTTACGAATTTTATTATGAATGACATTTTTCAAAATTCGACAGAAGGCATCTTATTTACCGATCAATATCAGTTAACTATGGCGCAAGTCTATTTCAGACAAAATGTGCATGAACAGCAGGTCCAGTTCGATCATTTTTTTCGGGAATACCCAGATTATGGTGAACATCAGGCCGGTTACTGCATCAATGCGGGACTGGAATGGCTGACCAAATGGATGCGGCAGGCCAGATTTGGGAAGACGGAAATAGAAACGCTTAAAAATCAAAAAACTCGTACTGGAAATTCCTTATTTCGGGATGATTTTCTGAATTGGCTCGAAAAGCATGGATCATTTGACCAAATTTCAATATCTGCCATCCCGGAAGGACGCGTTGTTCATCCCAACGAACCATTGACCGTGGTTCGGGGGCCTGTGCTGATGGCCCAGATTCTGGAAACCGCACTCCTAAATCAATTGAATTATCAGATTTTGGTTGCGACAAAAGCAGCACGGATTCGACATGCGGCACACAATCAGGCCGTTCTTGAGTTTGGGGCACGCCGAGGTCAGGACAAAGGTGCGGTTCCCGGCGCACGGGCCGCCTTGATCGGTGGAGCGAATTTCACTTCCAATGTGGGGATCTCACAGGTTCTGGGTTATCCCCCAAAGGGGACACATGCTCACAGTATGGTGCAGATGTTTTTGACTATGGGGATGTCGGAACTGGAAACCTTTCGTGCCTTTGCCGAGTTGTATCCCGATGATTGTATCCTGCTCGTTGATACCATCGACACGCTGGAAAACGGGATTCCGAATGCCATCCAGGTTTTTGAGGAATTACGCCGGAAAGGACATCATCCGGTTGGAATCCGTCTGGATTCAGGTGACTTGGCTTATTTGAGTATCCAAGCAGCTAAAATGCTGAATGCCGCCGGATTTAAAGAGACAGTAATCGTTTTATCCAATGAACTGGATGAATTGCGCATCTGGCAGATCATCGACCAGGTAACCAAGGAAGCACCAAAACACAGTCTGGATTCCGACAGTTTGATCAAACGTTTTGTTTTTGGTGTGGGTACGCGGCTGATTACATCTCACGGCGCGCCTGCATTGGGCGGTGTATACAAGCTGGTGGCAGTCAATGATCAAAATTCTTGGAAGCCTGCCATAAAAGTGTCGGAAACCATTGAAAAAATACCCAATCCGGGAAAGAAAAATGTCTTTCGAATTTACGATCAGCGTGGCAAGGCAACGGCTGATTTGTTAAGCCCAGAGGATGAATATCCAATGAATCATCAAGTCATCGTCTTACGCCATCCAACAGATTCGAATAAATACCGTTCGCTCAAACAAAATGAAATATCGGGCACAGAACCTCTTTTGATCGAAGTGATGAATGAAGGCAAACTTTGTTATGAATTTCCATCCATCGATTCAATTCGTAAAGTTCGGGATAAAGATTTGGATCGATTGGATGAAGGAGTTAAACGGTTGATCAATCCGCATATCTACCATGTTTCAATCACTCAAACGTTATGGGATTTAAAGAAATCACTCATCACCTCGATGCGTCATGATTAAAATTATCGATATCAAAAGAACTTTTTCAGAAATTCAGATGTTTAATCCTAACCATGGGAAATATCCAATCTATGGATTTAAGATTAAAAGGATCTGGAAGTGATTGTAATGAAATCCAATAAAGCATTGCTTATCGTTGATATGCAGAACGATTTCTGTCCGGGAGGCGTACTGAGCGTACCGGATGGAGATCGGATCATTCCGACAGTCAATAAATATATTCAGCTGTTTCAGCAGAAGCAGTTGCCCCTCTTTTTTTCAAGGGACTGGCATCCGTCTGAAACGATCCATTTCCAGGAAAAGGGCGGCCCCTGGCCTCCCCATTGTATACAGGGAACCAAAGGCGCCGAATTTCATCCGGATTTGAAGATTCCTGAAAATGCAGTCATTCTTTCTAAAGGCATGGATCCGAATCTGGACAGTTATTCTGTTTTCGAAGCCTTTGATGAGGATTTGTTATCTTTTCCAGAACTTCTGCGGAAACAGGAAATTACTGAACTATTTATCGGAGGAATGGCTACGGATTACTGTGTCAGGAGCACTTCGCTGGATGCGTTGAAACAAGGGCTGAACATCCATGTTCTTGTCGATGCAGTAAAAGGGATCGATCCGATCAATTCCAATAAAACCCTTGAGGAAATCCAGTCCGAAGGCGGCGATTTAAAATCGTTCTCACAGGTTGAAAAAGGTTTAAAGCGAGAAAGGAGATAATAATGCCTATCAGAAAATCAAGCGCAGAATGGCAGGGAAACTTGAAGCAAGGAAAAGGCAGGATGAGTTTGGGTAGCGGTGCTTTTGTTGGTTCCTATTCTTTCGGATCAAGATTCGAAGAGTCCCAGGGAACCAATCCTGAAGAGCTGATCGGGGCCGCACATGCCGGCTGTTTTTCCATGGCGCTGTCGCACGAGCTGGATCAACAGGGATATAAACCCTATAAAATATATACGGAAGCCAGTGTAGAACTGGTAAAAACGGAATCTGGATTTACGATATCTACAATCACTTTGAATACAAGTGCCGATGTTTCCGGAGTAAATCCCGAAACGTTTCAGAAAATTGCCGAACAGGCTAAAACCGGCTGTCCGGTATCCAGAGCCCTGACCGGTGTGGAAATCAAGCTTCACGCGGAATTGACAGATCACTGAAGCAATCTATTCAAAATACAGATGGAGATGAACCGCAACCAATTTTACATCCCGATCACACCAAAAAAGGAAAAATCAGATGAACGTATGTGTGGATCAATCTAAATGCAGAACAGCGGGAATTTGTGTAAAAATATGTCCCGAGATTTTTACGTTCGAACCGGGAAATAAAAAAGCAGTTGCTAAAGCGATAGAAGTTCCTGAGAATCTTGAAAAGCAATGCAGAGAAGCGGCCGAAAAATGTCCGGCCAGAGCGATCTGCATAGTGGAATGAGGAAATCTGATGAAGATTGCAATAGGATCGGATCATGCCGGATTCGAGTACAAGGAAAAGATTCGGGAACATTTAATCGGACTCGGACACGATGTCCGCGACTTCGGCACCTATGACAATCACCCGGACGACTATCCGGATCGGATACGCCCCGTTGCCAAAGCGGTCGCAAAAGGCGATGATGAAGTGGGCATTGTGCTCGGTGGATCGGGAAACGGAGAGGCGATTGTCGCCAATAAAATCAAAGGCATTCGTTGTGCTGTATGCTGGAATGAATCGTCTGCAAGACTGGCGAAGGAACACAACAATGCCAACATGATCTCTTTGGGTCAGCGAATGATGACGATTGAAACAGCCCTCGTGATTGTCGATACCTGGCTGTCGGCCCGGTTTCAGGGCGGCCGTCATTTGCGCAGAATTCAAAAAATCGAGGAGGAATAGATGATGAATCTCAAAGAGAAACAGTGTGCCATGCAGAGTCGGAATGCCTCCTCTCTCGAATCAGGAAGAAGACCGACTGAAAAAGGAAGTGCCTTCATGGACGCTAACCAGGGGAAAAATCCATCAATTGAAAAAAAGTTATAAATTCTCCGATTTCAGGAAAGCGATGACATTCGTGAACCGGGTTGCAGATCTGGCCAATTCCGAAGATCACCATCCCGATATCTGCATTCACTACAATCGGGTGGATCTGACTTTGTTTACTCATAAAATCGGGGGACTGCATGAAAACGATTTTATTTTGGCTTCCAAAATCGATGGTATAAAGGAGAATTTTCATACAACTTAGGATAAAAACGCGTAAAGAAAACCTCGTAAAATATAACATGGTAAACACCAAGTACATGGCTTTCGTTCTGTTCACCCTGAGTGTATTGTTCGTATCACAAATAAAAGCACAGTATCCTGATTTTCCTCCGAAAACGGTAACAAATGCCACGGCTCCTTACGACATGTACCTGACAGATGTCGGCACAACCTCGGTTTACGAACTGTTTGGTAAACAGGATTTGATCATGTCGGATGAAAAACCTCAACTGGATGTCGGACACATTTCCGGCAATATCGTATATAGATATCACAACGGTGGGCACACGGATGCTCCTGACTGGCCGGTTTTCTTTGCATTTGCCTCGAAATATATCAACGAGAACACACACACATTCGGGATTTCAGCGACCACGTTGAAAGTAAGCGGATCGGCCAACAGCACCACTACATTCGAAATCCAATCTGATGTTCACTGGACGATAACGGGTACCGAATCCTGGCTGTCCGCAACCCCTGATTCCGGAATTGGCAAGAGATCAATTACTCTGACTGTTAGGGAAAATCCGGATGATGAAGTGTGTAGCGCAGCATTGACTGTTTCGGCCACGAGATTCCAGCCAAAAACCATTCAAGTCTATCAGGAACCGCTCAATCCCATGCTTTTTGTTGCCAGTTCAAGAGTTGATATCGATTCTTTCATCACAAGTGCAATTATCTCTGTTCTCTCCAATACCATATGGAACATCTCCTGTTCGGAATCCTGGCTTTCCATCAGTCCAACATCGGGAATCAACAACCGCCAGGTCGGTCTTCTTATGGAAACAAACCTGGACACCATGCCGCGCACAGCCAAGTTGACACTGACTGCAAACGGTGTGACACCGCAGAACCTTACGGTTTCACAGGCTTTGACGCCAAGATTGTCGGTTTCGACCGTACCGCTCTCCATTGCCGATTCGACCAACAGTACGACCACGTTTAAAATCGCGTCCAACACCGGCTGGCGTGTCATCAGTTCCAAAAATTGGCTGACAGTTGATCCGGCTTCGGGTTCCAAAAATGGAATCGTTACATTGACTGCTGAACAAAATCCGAATACGAAAATACGCTCTGCGGTCGTCAACGTATCGGTACACGGCCTTTCGACGAAAAGCATTCGGATAAAACAGAATGCAGCAGAGACATCTATAAAAAAATGAAAATTTTACTACCTTTGTATCAAATTTTTTCTTATCTTTCTTAAAGAAAGCGAACAATTTTTCTTATTATTGCACTGGATTCACATTTCCTGGATTCAATAGCAACCTCTCCTGTTTCCTGAATACGAAAACTGCAAACGGCAACAATACCGCATTTTTTTACACAAAATCAGCCATGAAACCTAAAACAACGTTACATGTTTCAGGATTTCTCAAAAGGCTTAGAACCAGAAAATCGTATCTTGGTAACAGCAGGGGACCGCCGTTCCAAAAATCACGAGAATACTTCTTTAAATAAACCGATTAAAATCATTATGAAAGGAGTCAGAAAGATGAAAAAACGACAATTTTTGAGTATATGGACGATCATCGTCTTTGTCCTTTTTCTATTTGCCGGATATGTATATGCCCAGTTTGAAGGCAGTTATGCACTGTTTGTCGTTGCCGATGGTACTGCGCCAAATGCCGCCGAAACCGCAATTGCCGAAAGGCTTGAGGGATTGGGATTCGATGTGACAATTTCAGGACAAGATGAAGTGACCGACGACTCGATTGAGGATATGTCATTGCTTCTGATATCGGCAACTGTAAGTTCCGGGACTGTGGGAGGCAATATGCCTGGACTCGCCGACTATCCAATTCCCGTAATCAACTGGGAACCCTTTCTTTACGATGCGCAGGGGTTTCAGGAAGTCGATGGTGGAGAATTCAATACAACCCTAATAGAAATTGTAAATGAAGAACATCCATTAGCGGCTGGTCTATTTGAAGGATTGGTCGAAATCACTACTGTTGAGAAAGCAGTCAGTTACGGTACGCCTCAGGGAGAGGCTGAAATTATTGCTGTCAATAGTAACACCGACTCTTCTCATCAAGTCGTTCTTTTCGGCTACGATACAGGCGCTACAATGGCCGTGGGAATTGCACCGGCTCGCAGAGTGGGTACTTTTCTGCTGAACGATGTCGCCGATGCCATGACGGATGAAGGATGGATGCTTTTTGATGCTTCTGTCTATTGGGCAATGGGAGTGGAACAAACAGCCGTTAAAAATTCGAATCCCGATATTCCAACGCGCTATATACTTCACGACAACTATCCAAATCCGTTCAATCCGACAACGAATATTACATTTTCGATCCCGGTGCAGACCCGCGTTCGGTTAAGCGTCTGGAATACCCTGGGGGAAAAGGTTGCTGTTCTGCTTGATGAAATCAGACCGACTGGAGATCAAACAGTGACTTTTCATGCGACTGACATGCCGAGCGGATTGTATTTTTACAGACTGGAAGCCGGTACCTCTACTGTATCAAAGAAAATGTTGCTGATGAAATAGTTCTTTTGATGAAAGTTAGATATAATCAAAAATGGACAACCTTTCGATGTTGTCCATTTTTTTGCTTGATAGATTGATTCGTATATCTCATTATTAAATAATCAATACGTGCCGAAAAATGATTGTTCAGAAAAAACTCAATTCGGGGCTTTGATTTTTATTGAATTGTTTATAAATTATTTTTAATTCAGATCAACACCGATCATGAGACTTCATGAGCATTAAAAACAATAGGATCAAAAAAATGAAAAAATCAATTAATGCGCCTATTCTGAGAATCCTTTGGACTCTTATCATTATCCTCATAATTTCATGCAATCCGTTTAAGAATAAAAAAGAAAAACCAACTTATCCGATCACACCGGTCTCTTTTACCGATGTCACGCTGACCGATTCGTTCTGGTCGGAACGGATTAAAACCAACCGGGATGTAACCATCCCCTACGGATTCAAAAAATGCGAAGATGAGGGTCGGATCCGCAACTTCGAAAGAGCGGGCGGATTGTTGGATGGTGAATACGAGGGCAAGATGCCTTTCGACGACTCGGATGTGTACAAAATCATTGAAGGCGCCTCCTATTCGTTGCGGACGAATCCGAACAAAAAACTGGAAGCCTACATCGATTCGATCATCGCAAAAATCGCTGCGGCCCAGGAATCGGACGGCTATCTCTGCACCTGGAAAACCATCAATCCCGATACCACTCCGGCCTGGTGGGTCAAGCCGGGACCGCGCTGGTTCGATCTGCGCTCCAGCCACGAACTTTACAACGCCGGCCACATGTACGAAGCGGCTTATGCCCATTTTCAGGCGACGGGTAAACGGAATTTTCTGAATATCGCATTAAAGAATGCCGATCTGATTGCCACTGTTTTCGGCCCAGGTAAAAATATGCATCCGCCGGGCCATCAGATCATTGAAACCGGTCTGGTCAAATTGTATCTGGCAACAGGAAACCGAAAGTATCTGAAACTGGCCAAATTCTTTCTGGATCAGCGCGGCAATGCCGCCGGCCATAAACTTTACGGAGCTTACAGCCAGGATCACATCCCAGTAGTCGACCAGGATGAAGCCGTTGGACATGCAGTCCGTGCGATGTATATGTATGCAGGTATGGCCGATATCGCAGCACTGATGCAGGATTCTCTTTATCTGAACGCTGTTGATAAAATCTGGGACAACGTGGTCACCAAGAAAATTTACCTGACCGGAGGCGTTGGCGCCCGTCATGACGGGGAAGCATTCGGAGACAACTATGAGCTGCCCAACCTGACGGCCTATAACGAAACCTGCGCGGCTATCGGCAACATCTACTGGAATCACCGTATGTTTTTGCTGCACGGGGATTCGAAATATATTGATGTTTTGGAGCGCACGCTCTACAACGGCATGATCTCCGGCGTTTCGCTGGACGGTAAATCCTTTTTCTACCCCAATTGTCTGGAATCTGATGGGAAATATGCTTTCAATCAGGGTGCTTTAACGCGTCAACCCTGGTTTGATTGTTCCTGCTGTCCGTCCAACGTAATTCGGTTTATGCCCTCTGTCCCCAATTATATTTTTGCACATCGCGGCCAGTCCCTGTATGTAAATCTTTTCATTGCCTGTTCCGGAAATATAAAATTAGACAAGGGACAAGTATCAATCCGACAGGAAACAAATTATCCCTGGGATGGAGAGGTTTTAATTCACGTCGATCCTAAATCGGACAAACAGTTCGCGCTTCACGTCCGCATCCCCGGATGGGCCCAGAACCAGCCCATGCCCGGCGATCTGTACCGGTTCGCGGAAAATGATACGGAAAAGGTGACGCTGACCGTCAACGGAAAGACTGTGGATATCAAAATGAATCAGGGATATGCAATTATCGACCGCAAATGGAAAAAAGGGGATGTGGTCAAGCTGACTCTGCCAATGCCTGTACGCCGGGTGCTGGCCAATGAAAAAGTGGAGGATGATAAAAACAAAGTCGCTTTGATCCGCGGCCCCTTGACCTACTGTGCAGAAGGGGTAGATAATAAAGGCGAAGTGCTCGACCGAATCATCCCCGATGATGCGCAATTTAAGATCGAATCCCGGCCGGACTTGTTACACGGCATTACCGAGATCAAGGTTCAATATCCGAAAGGGAAATCGGATCTCATCGAAATCCCCTACTATGCCTGGTCCCACCGCGGCCCCGGAGAGATGGCCGTCTGGCTGAACAGGAAATAAATTTAAAATCTATAACCACAAAGGAGAAAACCATGAAATCCGTCAAATTATTCCTTGTATCCATGATACTGTGTCTTACGACTTTGGTTGCAGCAGATAAACCCAATCGCCTCATTGTCAATGTGGATTTTGGAACAACAAAAATCAATAAAGAAATTTACGGCCATTTTGCCGAACATTTGGGTCACTGCATTTACGGAGGCTTCTGGGTCGGGAGTGATCCTCCGATTCCCAATACGCGGGGCATCCGTAACGATGTGATCGTGGCACTGAAGGAAATCGATCCGCCTGTGATCCGCTGGCCCGGCGGTTGTTTTGCAGATACCTATCACTGGAAAGACGGTATCGGGCCGCAGGACCAAAGGCCGGCCATCATTAACTCGACTTGGGGCGGCGTGACCGAAGACAACAGCTTCGGAACCCATGAATTCCTCGATCTGTGCGAACTCGTCGGTGCAGAACCTTATATCTGTCTGAATGTGGGAAGCGGCACCGTACAGGAAGCCGCCGAATGGGTCGAGTATGTAAACTCGAATACACAGAGCCCGATGACCGATCTACGCAAACAAAACGGACGGGACAAGTCCTGGAACGTGAAATTCTGGGCCGTGGGCAACGAAAGCTGGGGATGCGGCGGCAACATGACGCCGGAATATTATACGGACCTTTTTAAACGATTTTCCACCTATATGCGAGCCGGCAATCTCTACCGCGTCGCAAGCGGCGGCACAGATCAGGATTATAACTGGACAGAGACCGTGCTTGATAAAACGCAGGGCTACCCGCATCTGATTCAAGGGTATTCCTTTCATTATTACACGGTCTGCCATGGATGGGATCACAAAGGCTCGGCCACGCAGTTCAACGAAGACGACTGGTTTCATACCCTGAAAAATACATGGGTCATGGAAGATCGCCTCGAACACCAGATTGCGCTGATGGATGAATACGATCCGGAACACAAAATCGGATTGATCGCGGATGAATGGGGCAATTGGTACGATGTCGAACCCGGCACCAATCCGGGATTCCTCTATCAGCAAAACACACTTCGGGATGCGGTCACGGCGGCGTTGTATCTAAATATTTTCAACAACCATGCAAAACGCGTCAAGATGGCAAACATCGCCCAGACCGTCAATGTGCTTCAAGCCATGCTGCTGACAAAAGGGGATCAGTTGGTCAAAACCCCGACTTTTTATGTCTTCAAAATGTACAAAGTCCATCAAAATGCGACCTTGCTGCCGATTAACCTTAAGTGTGAAGACTACGCATGGGATGGCATGACGATTCCTGCGGTGAATGCATCGGCATCGAAAGATAAAAAAGGCAAAATCCATATTTCATTGAGCAATAGCAATCCGAATCATGCTGTAGATATGACCATCGAATTGCGAGGCACTGAGAAATTATCCAAGGTCAATGGGACGATCATCACGGCCCCCTCCATGAATGCGTACAATGATTTCGGCAAACCCGAAAAGGTAAATATCCAGCCCTTTTCGGATTTCAAATGGAACAAAGACGACCTGACCGTCTCCCTCCCGTCCAAATCTGTTGTGACACTGGAAATAAATTAATACGGTCTTGGATAAAAGAATAAACGGACTTATTTCGGGTCGCTTACTCTTGGATCGCAACGACTAAACAGACGTTATATTTTTAGGAGGATTAAAATGAGAGTAAAACTAATTTTATATATTATGATCGGATTACTCCTATTCACAGCAAACAGTTTTGCACAAGATCCGAATTTCTACATTTACCTGTGTTTTGGTCAATCAAATATGGAGGGACAGGGAACCATTGAAACACAGGACAGAACAGTGGATAGCCGTTTTCAGGTGTTCCAGGCGCTAACCTGTTCCAATCTGGGAAGAACGAAGGGTACATGGTATCCGGCTATTCCGCCTTTATGTCAATGCTGGTCAAAGCTTTGCCCTGCCGATTATTTTGGCCGCACCATGGTGGAAAACCTTCCTGACAGCATCACAATCGGTGTGATCAATGTGTCCGTTGGCGGATGCGATATCCGATTATTTGATAAGGATATTTACCAGGATTATGATTCCACCTACACAGAGAGCTGGTTTCTGGATAAAATTGAATGGTATGAAGGGAATCCGTATCAGTATTTGATTGATCTCGCACTGCTTGCTCAACAGGATGGTGTCATTAAAGGAATTCTCCTGCATCAGGGAGAAACAAACACCGGTGATAGTCAATGGCCGTCGTCTGTAAAGAAAATTTATGAGGACATGTTAGCTGACCTTTCATTGGATGCGGATTCAGTCCCACTTTTAGCCGGAGAAGTAGTGTCTGCCGAGGGCAATTGTTGTTCGAGTATG
>CAZIAH010000083.1:0-18715 GCA_964537715.1 uncultured bacterium
ACTCCTTTAAATTGTTTCTTTAATATCAAGGTTGCAGTTGGAACTTGAATTCACACCTTTTTATCTCTATTTATACAATTTATGGGCGCATTTTGGGCACACGAAAATACCGCTTTCAAAAGGTTCAACAAGGGTTGAAGTCCCCAAGGGGATGGTACGTCTATCCTTAGTAAATGGTGAAAAAACTAAAATGGAAAAAATAGAAAGGTAAGGTCAAATCATAAGAATATCTGTCAGGATCAGTAAGAAAAGAACTATTTTGAAATAAATCTGCTAATTCCTTCTGAGGCTATTTTTGCATCTGCAATAGCTGTTACCGCATCCAGATTCATGTTAACGATATCACCACCGGCAAACACCTCTGCAATGGAAGTCATTCCGTTTTTATCAACTTTGACTTTCCTGAATTTTGTGAATTTCAATTGATCAAACATGCTCTTTGGTATAAATGAAAAATCCGGCGCCTGGCCAATGGCCTCGATGATCATATCACCTTCCAGAAACATCTCCTCCTCCTTATAAAATGTAGGAGCAAATCGTCCCTGTTCATCGAATACGGATTTTACTTTCATACAGAGAAGTCCCTTGATACGGCCCTTCTCATCCAAAACCACTTCTTTTGGACCCCAGGCAGGATTAAACTGGATTCCCTCTGCTTTTGCCTCTTCGATTTCCTCTTCTGTAGCTGGCATCTCATCCCAATCCTCCAAGGAAACCGCCTTGGTAACTACTTTATCACCTGAATGCTGCATATGTTGGAGTCTCAAAGCTTCCCTAGCCGCATCCATGGCTACGTTTCCACCGCCAATGACAATGACTTCTCTACCAACTTTACACGGTTTTCCGATTTTATTGTCTCTCAAGAAATCGAGGGCCAGCATACATTTCTCAGAATTTTTTACCTTTGTCGAACGACTTTCCGTGAGTCCGATACCCATATAAACTGCATCATATTTCTTTAACAGATCTTTAAACAAAACATCCTGACCAATTTTGGTCTTGAATTTGAATTCAACACCCAAAGAAGCAATATAATTCACATCTTTATCAATGCTCTCAAGAGGTAATCGGTAAAGCGGTGGACCGATACGCATCATGCCGCCACCACCGGATAACTCATCAAATACAACAACTTGATGACCTTTCAATATCAGGAAATAGGCCACTGCCAGGCCACCTGGACCTGCTCCTATCACAGCGACCTTTTTACCCGAAGGCTTGGCAGGTTTTTGCTCTAGTGCCGATTTGTAATTTTTAATCGTATCAGCCACATATCGCTTCAACCACCTGATTGCCAGGGCCTCGCCCCTCAAACGCAATGAGCAAGCGTCTTCGCAATGCTTCATACAAACCCTTCCACAAATGGCCGGAATGGGATTGTCTTCAAATATCTTACGAAGAGACTCTTCGGGTTTGTCCTCATAGATTGCTTGAATATATTCGGAAATTTTAAGGTGGGCCGGGCAGGCTTCCTCGCATAGTTTGCATTCAAGACATCGTGCAGCTTCTCTTTTGGCTTCTCCCTTGCTGTATCCAATAACTTGCTCGATGAAGGAAAGTTTCCTTTTCTTCGGTGGTACTTCAGGCATTTTGACGCGTTCAGGTTCAAACAAGGTATAATCAAGATCGGAAACGAATCCCTCATAGTTTTCTTTTCTATGGGATAGGCTTGCTTTTAACACTGAATATTTTTCTGAAGGAAGAAATTTCTCTTGATCTGTTTTTTCATCCTTGGGTAAGAAGACAAATGTATTGGTGTCAAAGTGAATATGGAAATAATCCCTGGAAAGTCGCAAAGAACCGGGAGGGCAGATATCCACGCACAAACCGCAAAAACAGCATCGGCCGTAATCCAACTGCGGACGTTCGTTTTTCTCGCCCGGTTTGGATGCCAACTCAGCGATCTTGACCATATTGATCGCTTCATTGGGGCAAATATCAGCGCAGTTTCCGCAACCCGTGCATTTGTCCCAATCATTGAGATGAAAACCCCTGTATCGTTGTGCGGGCTCTTTCAGTTCAAACGGATATCGAAGCGTCTTGGGCTTCTTAAAGAGAAACCGGGCTGACTTCAATGGACTGAGTAAACTTGGCTTTGACATGGATCTTATATTCCTTCAGTCTTTTGGATTATCTATCGATTTCGGGAGCCACCACATATAAACTGATCATGATATTACCCACATCGGCAATGCTTTCATTAACCAACGCTTTTTCCAGAATGGTCAAACCGTGAGGATAAGAAGGCGTTCGGAAGTGCACCCGATAGGGTTTGTCTTCGCCGTTACTCACCAGATAAAGACCCAGTTCGCCGCGGGAAGACTCGCATCGAACATATGTTTCACCTTCTGGGATTCGCCATTTGAAGGGATTCGGGATTCGGTTGTACACCTCTCCTTCGGGCATGGCATCGAGCAGCTTGAAAATCATGTGTACGCTCTCGATCATTTCGTCTCGGACGACCCAAATTCTGGAGTAAGCATCGCCATCTTCCCGTGTGGGCACGTTCCAGGGAACCTTGTCATAAGCCGCATAAGGTTCCACTTTTCGGATATCGTATTTCATGCCGGTTGCTCGCAGTACCTGACCGGTTCCGCCCATAACAATGGCTTCTTTCCGGCTTACCGTACCGATGCCTTTGGCTCTCTCATAAAACAAACGGTTATTGAAAAATGTATTGTCATAATCCGGAACACAGCCGCCGATGGAATGAAGTGTATTGACGATTTTATCCTTGAATCCCTCCGGAAAATCTCTTCTAACGCCGCCGGGCCAGATATAGATATGATATACCCTGCCGCCGGTGAGTTCTTCAAAAAGATCCAGAACCAGATCACGATGATACATGGCCCACTGAGCCACTGTATCAAAACCCAGCATGTTCGCATATGCCCAAAGGCCAAAAAGATGAGAGCCGACACGGGCGAGCTCCAAATAAATGCTTCGTACATAATGGGCTCTCTCGGGGACTTCAATCCCTGCCAGTTTTTCTACAGCCATGGCGTATACCATTTCCATGGAATCAGGTTCGACCACATTGATGCGGCAGACCATGGGGAAATTCTTAATCCAGGTTCGGTATTCCATGAGTTTTTCAAATCCCCTGTGCAGGTATCCAGGATTCGCGGTGGCTTTCAATATTCTATCACCTTCTACATTCAGGGTAATGCTGAAATTCCCAACCATCCCCAAGTGCTGGGGACCGAAATATAATTCAAGCTCTCTCATTTCTTTACAGCCTTTTTTGCAACCGTCGGGATGCTGTCAAATGTTTTCTTGACATATTTTCTCGTATCAAAATCTTTTCTGAAAGGAGGAATTTTGTATTGCCTCTCCAGAAAAAGCGGCGTCAGTCTGGGATGGCCTTCAAAACGAACGCCGAAGAGTTCGTGTATCTCTCTTTCGTAAGGCTCTGCATTTTTAAAAATCGGAATAACTGTAAGTAACTGTGGATTTCCCCTTGGGATTCTGGTTTTCAGGATGATGTTGGTCTTTTCCTTATCCGTATAATCCTCGTCTTTCTCCATGTACCCTGAGAGAATATATACCAGTTCAAATGTCTTCTCCTCAATCCAGTCCACACAAGAAATGAGTGCCAGATGGCTGTATCCATGATTTTTCAGAAAGCTCAGAGCAGATAAAACCGCCTCTTTATTTACAGTAATCACCATCCGATTTTTTTCATGAATATCAACTTTAATCTTATCAAAAGCGGATGCAAGTTTTTCTTTTAGCGAATGATTCATCGTTTTCCCCCAATCGAAAACAGGGGGGGCCATTCTAATTTTCCCAACGCTTGTTCCTGATTTGCACGATAAGCTTTATAATTTTCACGATAGCGTTTATAACCATCTGCCATATCTTTATCGATCAATGTCCATAGATGGGTTACAGCCACAAAGATAGCTTCGGGTCTCGGCATGCAGCCAGCAATCCAGCCGTCTACCGGTATGTATTTATCCAGGTGCTTGATCGTATTGTATGAATCCCAGTACATCCCTCCGTTGATGGGACAGGAGCCGAATCCAACCGTATACTTGGGTTCCGGCATCTGCTCGTAGGTTCTTATAATTGCTTTCAGTGTCTTGACAGACACATAGCCGGTAATTAAAAAAAGATTCGCCTGCCGTGGGGTGGCCACCGGAAGCACCCCAAATCGCTCTGCATCCCAGCGGGCTGTAATAGAAGGGGGAACCTCGATAATCCCGCATCCGGTACAAAAATAAACGGCATGAAGGGAATACTTGTGCCCCATCTTTGTCGGGGTCTTCAACCATTTGATCAACTGATTTCGATCCATCTATTATCTCCCGACGATCAACACGATAATCATTCCTATAAAGGCCAATAGTGTCGGCCATCTCCACAAATATTTAACAGCCTGCTCGACCCTCAAACGGGGTAATACTGCATTGATAAATAGACCTAGAATAAAAACCACCAACATTTTAAGAAAAAAGGTCAGTGGATTTCCTGCACCACCTAAAAACAGGTTGACAAAAAGGGAAATACCGATAAAAAGACTCAGTGCATGTTGGATCGTAGCAAGCGCCAGGAACGAACCGCCATATTCCACCATGGGCCCGGACGAAATTTCCTGGGGTGCCTGTACGAATTCAAAAGGCCGGAGACCCAGAATTGCCGGCAGGATAAGAGCATAGGCGATTCCCGATAATATTAACGGCAAAGAAAAGAAAGCCCAACCCGTATCTTGTTGTATGCCGATGATTCGAACGATGGAAATGGTTTTGTATTGCATCATAAGGGTTAAGAGGATGAGTAATAAAGGAACCTCATAACCCAGAGCCAGGATGAGTTTACGGGAGATTCCGATACTGGTATTTGGATTGGCGGCTTCTCCCCCGCTGAGCGCTATTCCCAACGGGGCCAGAAGCATCACATAAAGAATAACCAGCATACCGCCCGAACCGCTTAACGGACAGATTTGCCCTAAAGGTAAAAACAAAATCAAAACAAATGAACCGGCCAGAGAAAGAATGATCCCCAAATTAAACAGTTGTCCATGGCTCACACTTCTTTGGCTGAACAGCCGAATGATATCGATCACTGGCTGAGTGATCGGCGGCCCATAGCGCCAATGGATCCGTGCCATAATTTTTCTGGATAATCCTAAAAAAAATATCCCAATGATCAACGCTAAAAGCGGAGAGAGAATAATCTCGATGATCTGCATTACCACAAGCTCCATTTCAATTGAACGAAGATCAATACGGCCAGAAACAGCACGATATACATCAGATAATGACCAACATACCCGCTGTAAATCTGCCTTACACCGCCGCACAGGTTTTGAATCCAAACAACCAACTTCGAGTAAAACAAATCAACAAAATCCCTGAAATAAGGAGAAATCATTCGATACAGGGGATTGTAGAAATCGACTGTGTAATGGTATTTATCCTTAGGAATGGCCGCACCAGCGGCATAGGTGTCCTCCTGGGTAACTGCTATAGCTTTAGGACCTGCTTTAAAAATCAGCCATACGAGAATACTAATTACCAAAACAGCTGCAAAAATGTTGATGGTATTTAATGCACCTGTTTCAGAAGCAATTCCCCAAATAGTGACATTTAGAGATTTAAAACCGAAAGAGGTTCCAATCGCATTGATCATCTTAAGCGGAATGCCTGGAAGTATGCCAAAAAGAAGAACGGCAATTGAAAGAATGATCATGGGAAAATGCATGCTAAAGGGAGCTTTTTGTACGTTTTGATATTTTTCGGGAAGTTGACCCAAGAAAATATGGTGAATAAACTTGTAACAATACAGGATACATCCCCAGGTACCAATAAGCGCTGCAAATGCCAAAAAGGGATAACCCTCAAGAATCAACGTTTTATAGATCAACCATTTGGAGACAAATCCATTGGTCAAGGGAATCCCAATCAGTCCCGAAATACCCACGAGAGCACCGATAAAAGCAACAGGCATCTTCTTGATAAAACCTCCCAAACTGTTCAGATCCCTTTCTCCTCCGGTTCTGTACTGGATGGCTCCCACACACATGAAGAGAAGGACGATATAGATGGCATGGTTCAGCGTATGGAAAATGCCACCGGCAAAGCCAAGGCTGGTTCCAATTGCAATACCCAAAATCATATAGCCCCCCTGCCCGATGGCAGACCAGGCCAAAAGCTTCTTTGCATCGTCCTGGAGTATTGCAATAAATGTCGGGATCACAATAGTAATGGCTCCCAACCAGGCAAGGATATAATTAAACTTAAATAGTCCCGATCCTAAACTGAGGACTCTGGTCGCACTCACAATCACGTACATCAAGAGCAGGAAGCCGTACATTCCCATTCGGGTCAACATACCGGACAGGACGCCGTTGAAAGGCGTCGGGGCTTCTGCGTAAGCACCTGGCAGCCACGGATGCAAAGGCATTAAGGCATTCTTAATCGCAAAAGCAATACCGAAAATAATCAAGAGGAATAAACAATATCCAGAAGAAGCAGAAGAAATCAATGTCGAAAGTGTTGCGATATTCAGCGTCGTATAGTTCGCATAGAGAGACAAAATCCCGACAAGCATCGCCATGGATCCAATAATTGAGAAGGTGATGTATTTCATCCCGGCTCCCAGGGCAGGCCCCCGACTGTAACTGATCAGGAGAAATGTTGACCAGCTCATGATTTCCCAGAAAATGAAAAAGGAGACCAGATCACCCGAGAAAACAATACCCAACATCGAGGCATTGGCCAGAAGCAACATCAGATAGTAGAAATCGGCCCTTTCCCTGTCTTTCATATAGCTCAGGGAAAAAATAACAGAAAGAGCTCCCAAAACGGAGACGGCAATAGCAAAGAACCAGGAAAGAATATTTGTTTTCAGAATAAGCGGAAATCCTAAGAAGTTGAAATAAAACGATTCCGATCCCTTTTCACCGTACAAAAGGGCAATCATGATTACCAGGATCAATGAAATAAATACAGCAAATCCTTCTCTCAGCCTGAATGATATTTTTCCGAAAATGTACGTCAGCAGCGAACCACCGAAAGCGACCAAGAGTATAAGTTCTAAGTTCATCCCAACACACTCCTGATATAGTCTATTCTATTGAATAGCTCCGAAGCCGCAGAGTTTAAAAACCCAATAACAAAATTTGGATATATCCCGATCACGATGATCAATATCATAAAAAGAAACATCGGGATCAAGGCAGCGACAGGTGCCTCGTTCTTGTCCCAATTTCCATTCCCTTTTTTAAAGTATATTACCTGAACCACACGGAAAAAGTAAACACCTTCGATCACCGTCCCCAGCAAGATTAATCCGATAAGTACAGAAAATAGAATCGTCTCTTTGGCCAGAGCTGCTCGAACGATCAGAAATTTACTCGAAAATCCGACAAAGGGAGGCAAACCTACAAGAGAAAAGGCACCGATGGTAAAAGCCAATGAAGTCAGAGGCATGCGTTTCCCCATACCTTCGAAAGAAGAAATTTCCATTGAACCGCTTCGGTAAATCATATATCCTGCAGTTAAAAACAACAGGCCTTTACCCAGAGTATGACTGATCATCTGAAACAGCCCGCCGGTCACAGCATAAGAAGTAGCGATGGCAAATGCAAAAACGATTAATCCAATCTGTCCAATACTCGAATAGGCCAACATCCTCTTGATGTTGTTTTGACTGAATGCACACATCTCTCCAATGAGTAAGGTTAACACTCCTAGAAATACGAAGAACATGAAGAAGCTCGAAATACCAAATATCGTAAAAAGGATTCGAACCACCGCATAGAGACCGACCTCGATAGCAATACCGGAAAGAATCGCACTGATCGATGAAGGCGCAGAAGAGTGGGCATCGGGCAGCCAAGCATTGAGTGGAAATATGGCTGCTTCGATTCCCAGACCGGTAATCATAAGTACCATGGGTATAAATACTGTTGTGGAATTTACCGATTGAATCTGCCGGGCAAGGTCCGCCATGTTCAGGGTGCCAAAAAGTCCATAAAGCAACCCAATGCCGATCAGAAGAAGACTTGAACCTACTGAGCCCTGAATCAGGTACTTCACTGCCGATTCGATCCCGGCACGATTCCCAATATAGGCCACCAGGGCATACGATGAAATGCAGAGAATTTCAAAAAAGACAAAAAGATTGAATATATCTCCCGTCAGCACCACACCCGTGGCTCCGGTCAGAAGCAGCAGATAGAGGATGTGGTATTTTTCTTGCGGTCCCTCTTTGATATATACCAACGCATAGATGGCAACTAAAAGCCCGGCAAGTGCAATCAGTATCGAAAACAGAATCCCGACGGGTCCCGCGACCAGATTGATACAGAAAGGTGGCAGGAACCCACCAATTTTAACAATAATCGGCTGTTTGAGTACCTCAGGTATGAGCAGTGATGCCACAACAAGATTAAACAGTAAGGCAATAACCGGAATAAATTTTACGATCTTCTTTGATATCAGCCCAAATAACGGCAACGCAAATGCAAACCCCAGGGGAACAGCAATTAACAAGACAGGATTTACCATCTTTGCTCCCTGATTTGTCGGAGATCCAGTGTCCCATAATGGTGATACAATCTGATGGCCAGAGAGAGAGCCAAAGCCAATACCGCCACACCAATGACAATCGCAGTCAGAACCAGAGCCTGAGGAACCGGATCGACCATGCGTTGGGCTTCGACTGACGAATTCGAAAATATGGGAGCCGTTCCTTTGCTGATATAACCCACGGCAACCAGAAACAAATTGACGCCCGTCTCCAGAATGCTGAGGCCGATAATCACCTTGATCAAATTGCGTTTCACCAGCATGATAAAAAGTCCGATGAATATGAGCCCGAAGGCTCCGATGTAATAAGCATAATTCTGCAGAAAATTTATCCCACTATGAATATCCATCTTGATCTCCAGTTAAACCCGCATCCTTCATTCACTTTCCTCCACCAGGTGATCGATCACCCCAGCTAGCTCGGAACCGACTTTAAATCCGATCGCGATATAGATAATTGGAATAACGCCCGCACTGAACAATGTACTCAACTCTCCCTTCGGCAGATAGTTCGATAGAAAATAGTGCCCTCCCACGGCCAAGCCAACCAATCCAATAATAATAAAAACCAATCCACCCAGCGATTCGACTGTTTTGCTCCCTGTTTCACTAACCCGTCTTCCCCGACATCCCAGATAGATCAGAACAAAAGCCGAGGCAACAATTGCTCCCCCCTGAAAACCACCACCAGGAGTCAGATGTCCGTGAATAAAGATGTAGCCCCCAAAAAGAAGAATCAACGGGAATAGAAATCGGCAACCCGTGTATAAAACCAAACTGGCCGGTTCAATTTCCCTTTTACTCTTTTTTCTCCGGGTGGCCAACACAGCACCCAGACCAATCGCCGCCACGAATAAAACCGTGACTTCACCGAGCGTATCAAAACCTCGATAATTGATCACCACGGAAGTAACAATGTTGGCGGCGCCTGTTTCTTCTCTTCCTTTTTCGATATAGGTATCGCCGACTTTTGTCTTGGGTGTTCCAAATGGAATTTTATCCAGTACTGTGACAACACCCCAGACAATAACGAATAACAAAAAAAGACTGATGACACTTCTCATTCTTCAGTCCTCTTGGTTCGTCTGATGGCGATGATAAAGACAGCAGTAACCAATGCCGCACCGATAGAAGCCTCCGCCATGGCCACATCCGGAGCCTGTAGAAAATAGAAGAGTATCGAGGCGATCAGGCTGACCATACAAGCGGCAATCACGGCGCTCATCAAATCCTTATAAATCATTGCGGCAATGGCAGACACAAGCATCAGCAGAATCAATAAAGAAACAATAAATATCATGCTTTCCCCTTAAACTCATCAAAGTCTTTGCTCTTATCCACGATACTTTTGTCGCATAGAGCAACACCACTTTTGCGAGAAGCTCTGGCGATGGCGTGGCTGGAAATGGGATTGGTGGCCAGAACAAACAGGGCAATGAGCAACGCCTTCCAGAACCACGATGGCTCCATGATGCCAACCCCGATGATCGTAAGAAAAGCACCCAGGGTTGTACATTTTGTTCCTGCTTGAATCCGGTTATAGACATCAGGCAATCTCAACACCCCTAAATTGCCCAAAAATAAAAATAAGATGCCCAACCCTGTAATAACCATTCCGAAAATATTCATTTAAAGTCCCTTTTCCAAAAACCTGGCGATCGCAACCAACCCAACAAAAGCCAATAGAGAATAAACCAAAGCAACATCGAGATAGACATATCTTTTAAACACAAAGCCTAAAAATACAAGCAGTGCAACAACTGTGGTGGTAATCGTATCCACTGCCACGGCGCGATCCGAAGCCGTAGGCCCCTTCAACATACGCAGGAGGCAGAGTAAAATGCCCATGCATATGATAGCCAAAAAAACAAAAACGATTGTCTCACTCATGCAAATATCACCCTCAGATATTTCTCAAATCTTTCACCGATTATCTTTGTGGCTTCGTCTGTTTCTTTTGACTGGACATTGATCCAGTGAATCAGTAGTGTATCACCCAGAATGTCCAGCGTAAATGTGCCCGGCGTTAATGTTATCGAATTTGCCAGAATCATCTTGGCAATATCCTGCTTCAATCCCGTCTTAATCACAACAATTCCCGGCTTGATGGGCATCTTTGGATGAATCACCCGGTAAGCCACATCAAGATTGGCTACGATGATCTCTTTAAACAGTACAATGATATATATAATAGCGAATACAATACGTCGGATACTAAGAGCGGGCAGTCCCAATTTAAGATAGTTTTTATGCAGGATAATGGCGAGAATCAAACTGATACAAATGCCAATACTGAGTTCCTGCCAGTGAAAGCTTGAGGTCAGGGCAAGCCAAATGATCAAAAGGATAGAAAAAAGATAAGCGAAATTTCTCACGCTATGTTTGGCTTTATGCATTGGTTTTGCCATCTAAATGCACCCTTTCTGGGGAAATATGAATATTACTTTGCCAATGCCTTCATCGAAGAATAATAGATTAACCGAGCCATCTCCGTGCTCAAATCGACGCACGTAACGTTAACGTCGTCAGGCATAGCCGGCTGGCAGGGAGCAAAAGACAATATTGCATTTACGCCGGCTCCGGCCAGGCGCCGGGCTATACCAGATACAGCTTCTTCCGGCACAGCCAGAATGGCCAGCTGGATGTTCTCGGATTGAATTCTATCCTCCAGCTTTGTCACATCCTCTACGGTAACCTGATTGATTTTTCGACCAATCATACCGGATTGATTATCAAATGCCATTATAATTTTAAAGCCTTCCGATTCAAATTGTGAATATGACAACAATGCTTTGCCTATATTGCCCACACCGATCAGAGCTACTTTTTTTACAGGCTCAAGATTGAGTATGCTACGTATCTCTTTCATTAATGCTTTGATATCGTAACCGACGCCGCGTTTCCCGAAATATCCAAAATATGAAAAATCTCTTCGTATGATAGCAGGATTGATATCACAAATTTCAGCCAGTCGACTCGATGAAACGATTTCATGACCTTCTTTGGAAAGACACATCAGCGCCCTTAAATAAGGGAAAAGGCGGCCGATAGTTTCATTTGGAATGGATTTTATCTGCATAATGTTTAGTGAATGTGTTCACATTCACAAATATCATAAAAAAATTTTCCCTAAAAATCAAGTCTTTTTTTCTCATAAACCTTCAGTTAAACTCAAAACCCCCTTGGAAAATACCTCCAAACATTGGTAACATTAGAGATCTACCCTTGTTTGTAAAGATATAAATGGGGCTTCATCACCTTACCGAGCTATTCAAATCATTGCGCTTTAAACACATTATTCTTAACTTAACAAACAATCAGTTTCTGCTTCTATGAACTGCTTATCCAGAAAATCCTTTTATATTATTTTTATTAATACTCCATCAAAGAAGACATTTTTTCATAGTTGAAAAATAATTAATTCTCAGGTAGTTATAAATACTATTTAGTGTAGTTTTACTGAGGCATTACAAAAAAAGCCTATGTTATTAAATAACAAAGGCTTATATGTCTCCAAGGGGACGGTGCGTCTATCCTTGTAAATGGTGATTAAAATCAAATAGAAATATTGGAGGCATGGATCAGGTGAATACCATTTTTGTACAAATAGAGCTTTAATATCTAAATATTTGTATAGGTAAAACTTTCATTCCATTCTTTTTCAATTCTCTCATATGGAATTGGAGGATGAATATTCTTGAAAATATTCATTTTCTCAGAAAAATGGATAGCCGGACAATGTCTATCTGATACAACAGGAATTGTCATTTGCATCTTTTTGTAGATATAATTAAAACTATCTTTCATGATATTACCAAATGATACAGGAAAAAATACGCAAGGTGTTACATTCCCCTTGCTGTCAATATATAAATGTGATCTTCTTATCATCATGCAACCCCATCGCGCAGGTGCTTCAAGATAATCCTGATATGACATGAGTGGATATTCTAAATAGTTTTTACTCGAATTCGACATTTCAAATAATTTGATTACTTCTTCGCGATCTTTTTCAGAAAATAGATCTTCTCTATTCTTATCAGAATATCCTCCACAGGGTTTGGGTTCCATTACACGGATGGCTCCGACATTTAAAAATTTTGTCAAATCATAATATCTTGCCAAATCTCCCGATTGAACCAATTCTTTAGTTAAGCACATATTAATATAAGTAAATACATTGGCTTCTTGGAAAAACCGGATTGAGCAAAGTGCCTGTTCATATGCCCCTTGAACACCTCTTAAAATATCATGTCGATTAGGATTAACATCATCTAATCCAATTCCTGCTGCATGAAGCCCTGCTTTTTTCAGTTCAAAAGCTTTTTCAAAGGATACGTTATCTCCTGCAGTATGAATATGAAATTCCGATAGGCCTTTGTTGCTTGACTCTAATAAATCGAGCAATCCTTCATATCTGAGCATGGGTTCACCGCCTGAAAGTGTAATGATACTCACCCCAATTTGTTGAAGTTCTTTTATCACTTCTTTCCAACGTTCAATGGGTACTATATCTGTTTCAGATAAATTCCAATGCTCATAACAATGCCGGCAATGGTAATTACATTTGCTTGTAATTGCTAATATGACCAGATCAATTTGTTTCTTACTGGAAGTCCCAACCGCTGATAGATTTAACCCCCCATTGGCCACCATATGATCAAAAGGTTTGGACGGCCAATGTGGGTGAATCATACTGAAATAGTAATGCTCTTTAAACCTGATGATCTTTTTTAATTTTAATTTTCGTTGAATCCATATAGTTTTAATCAATCCGCCTTTCAATGGATTCAGAAAAAAGAGAGGATATTTTTTCCGCCGGATTAAATACCTGATTAAACTCAATCTGAATCGAATTCTAATCGGATATGCCTTCCAGCCTGCAAGTATTTTTATTTTTGATTTTGTTTTTTTGTTTTGCATTACTGATTTAGCTTCGCCAACTGATGCTTTTCCCATTTTAAATACTCTTTAAACGCATACTGAATAGCAAATCCAGGTTCTACAAATCGATCCAGTATCTCTGTTCGAGGTTCACCTTCTGCTTGAAGATGAATATCATAATAGCCACTTGCCTTAATTATAACCGATCTTTCTAAATCTTCTTGATGTTCAGGAGCTTTGTATACTAACTCTGCCCAGTCCCCAGTATTTGGCATGACATGATAATTTTTATCTGTTTCGGATAACAGTGTTCGGATATCATTTCCTTTATAATCCGTGGCTTCCATAGCTTTTATTTCCTGAACTTGAACAGGAATATCTTCTGTATAATCCAAAGCCACATAATTAATCATCCAAAAAGTCACAGGAGGAGTTAATTTAATTTTGAGCGTATCACCTATAACATCGTTAATATCAACCATATATACCCGATCTTCTGATATAAATGGCCCTCCCCCAATAATCGATCCTTTGGTTTTCCATCCCTCTCTAGTCAATACACGAATCTGAAGTTTGTAAAATTCTTCTCTTATATTCCAGAGAAGGGTTTTATAATAGGCAGGCCCAAAACTATTAATCTCTTCATAACGTTTGTGTACCTGGTTGCCATATAATTCAAGAAAGTTCTTGAGCATATTCGAACCCCAGAGTGTATTGCATCCATTAAAAACTAGTTTCGCTTGTGTTACATTCACTGGTTTTGGAAAGACAAAATTCAATTCGTCCTTTAAATCCTCTTTTTTTTCAGGATCTCTCCCCTCAGTTTCAGATTGCCAGAAAATCCAATCATTCTCAGAAATATAGGGCATGATATTTCGTCCATTTTTGTCAGATGCGTGGAGTGGAAGAATTGGATTTGAAACTGTATGCATTTCCCCCGATTCATCCGGCACAACATTCACTTCTTTTGGATAATCAACAACAACCAATTTCAGTTCATCTGTATACTGTGTCTCATCGACTTCGTTTGTGACTTTGATCCGATATTGCCCATTCACTTCTTTTATGTGCTCTAATCCACACCATTCCGTTCGTTTTCTTCCTTCACAAGTCGCTCCTCCATAGGGTTCAGCATCAAAGATATATTTCTCTCCGTCAAACGAGTAAATAAACGGACAAGACTCTTTTGTAAGCAGAATAACTAAAAAAACCATACCAACTGCCAATGCTAAAACACCAATGGTCGCAAAAAAGGAGCCGACAGGATCAACTCTCTTTACCCATGCTAATTCAACTTCGGATATGGGTATTGAGATTGGTTCATTATAAGTGAAAACAATTTTTTCTTCTGTTTCAAAGATAGTCTCTAAAACATCATACTGTTTATTGTCCTTTGTTACAATCTTGATTTTTTGATATCCCCGCTTCCTGTCGATTTCAACAATATCTTCCTTCTGAATTTCTATTTCCTTTATACCAATACCCACAACAGCATTTCTTTTAAGTGTTGCAGGATTTTCTTTAGGAAAATCAATGCGTTCGCCTGATTTTTTCATAACACCTAAAATTTTTATTTTTTCTCTTTGCTGACTGTAAGTAGTATACAATTTCTCTTTTTTCGTTGTGTAGCATGATAAAGAATAAACTAAAAATGTCACTATTGTAACTGTTGAAATCATTTTCTTAAACATAACAGTATCCCCTCTCATGTTTATTATTTTACTGTATATCCTAATGATGAATTAAAAATGAAAATCCAAAGATAGACCAATACTTCCATTACCTAACCACAATCTTTGGGATGGAATACCCGCTTCAGGAATGCCTGGTACATTTCGAGGAGTAATAAATGCATAGTCAGCCACTAGACCAATTGAAGTTGCGTTTAGGATATACAAATTAAACTCAGTTATAAAAAGACAAGTGAAAAGTGGATTTTTAATTTCATGATTAATAAGAATATGTTTATATTGTGGATATCCAGTATATAAATTCGCACTCAATTTGAATTTTGGTTCAGCAATCCCCAAACCCATTCCAGCTTTCCAAGAGATTTTTTTGGGAAGCCTGTTATAAAATGGTTGATAAATTCCAAGGACATAATATCCCTTTGTGTAAAGATCTTGTTGCACATTTACATCATAATAATCACCAGCCAGTTCATTGTAGCCACTGATTGAAGGTTCTCCAAGTAAATAATATGCAAATCCCATTTCAAATATCTGTTTATGTGAAATAGTTAGTCTTATTGCTCGTAACCAATTAAAATTAACTGTCTCTGCATGATCACTATAATCCCAATAATAATTACCCTGATAATAATTTAAATCCTGAAGTAATTTTTGATATTTTTTTGTAACCTGCCTGAAAACCAATCCAGATTGAAAACTGATATGTACCTTCCTTTGTACTTTCCTGCCTGTTATAAAATGCTTCATTCTTTCCCATTCTAACTCCTTTGCTTGTTCATGAGAAGTATAATCAAATGTTTTTTCAGTTCTATTTAAGTGACTTGACAAATAACCTAACATATACCCAGCAGTGGCAAAAAGTAGATTATTGATAATAAAATTTCTACTACTGTATATTTTTTCCGCATATCGTGTTGGTTGATTTTCTGCATTTGAAAATAAAATATTCCCCAAATAAATACCTATAAGCATCATGTTTAAGCTATTGGATTTCTTATCTATTTCAGTCTCAATAACTACCTTTGCCAGATTACTAAACAAAATTCCAGAATCATTTTCCTGTACACGAACAAACAGAGAATCATCATTCACACCAGCCAGAAATCCATGAATTGCTTTACCTTTATATTGATATACAGAAATTCTATTGAAAAGTAAATCTATAGATGCATGTATATAGGATTTATTCATCTCTGAATTTGAAAGAGAAAGTTGTCCTTTAGATATAACGGGATTGATCATAATAAAAATTAAAAATATAATTATTTTTTTCATGGTTTTACATCCCCCCTTTTATATTAACCGCCGGTTGTTGTTTTCAAAATTATTCCTCCATCACCAACAATCCAACCCGTATTTTCATCAATAAAATGTACATCGTATAGATTACTATTAGTACCACTTTCCCGTACAATCCAGTTTCTACCTCCATTTATTGTTTTTATTATAACACCATCATCACCAACAACCCAACCTAAATTCTCATTAATGAAAAAAACAGAATTCCCACCTCGTCCACTCTGTATAACCCAGTTCTCTCCTCCATCAATTGTTTTTACAATACCAGGTCCTACCGCCCATCCGGTATATTCATCAATGAAACAGATATCCTGCCATCCAGAAGAAAACGATTCACATGGTTCAAATCTTTCCAACTCATACCAGACTTCTCCTCCGTCAATAGTTTTATAAATGACAGGCCAGTCACGAATGCCACAAAAATCTTCACTACATTCAAAAATTTCTTTTACGCCTACTGCCCAACCGACATTTTCATTTACAAACTGAATAGAATGAAAGCCAACATCAAGGTTAGTATCAAATTTATTGTATTTTTCCCAGTTTTCACCACCATCTATTGATTTTTGAATGATGGGCACAGGTGGAATAGTTGAAGGGAAATGAGATCCTGCTAACCACCCTGTATTAACATCTAAAAAGAAAATGGAATATCCATTAACAGGACCCGTATTAATTTTGGACCAGCCTATTCCCTGATTTATTGTTCTTAGCACAATCTCATCACCTGCAACCCAACCCGTGTATTGATCAATGAAAAAAACAGAAAGTAACCCTGCCCAACTAGAATATCCAGCAAACATTTCTTTTGCGGAATAATATTGTAAATACCAATTCTTTCCGCCATTTGATGTGTAATAAATAAAATATTCCAAAGACTCTCCCGAGTCCCAAGTATTCCAATCAAACCAATATTTTTTTACATCTCCGACAGCCCAACCGATATTTTCATTAACAAAATAACAGGAATTAAGACTATTTGAATAACTGGACTTTAAGCTTTTAAAATCGATTCCATTATTACTAAGAGACCATTCACTTTGTGTTTTTGGTTCAAGTACTGATCTTTCGCAAGAAAAAGTAAAAAAACTCAAGCTGACCAATATCATGGCTACTGAAAAATGATTCTTTAAAAATGAATACAATTTTTTCATGATACTTTCCTTCATATATGTAAAAATATAAATAACAAAAACATTAATTATAAATCCTAATTAGTATGCAAGTCTAAATCGCTCTATATAATGTGAAAATCGATTCATGATTAAATCATCCGTCAATCTAAGATCAGTCGAATTATATTGATGAATCCTATGTTTCCTTTTTCAATTGTATTTCAGGAATAAATTCAATATTTCTTCATATTCATTTGACCATTTTAATTGAAAATGATCATAATACAATTTTAAATGTTCTTACAGGACCAGCAATAAGATCATTTAAATAAACATCATAAATTATATTTGGATATTCATTACGTGCAGCTATGTTTCTGCTGATTCCATTCAATAGTAATTGTAAATTCGCATTTACCATCCTCTGCACATTGATTTTCTAAAATCACCATTATTAGTCTTGTATAAATTATAGGCTATTCATACTATTATAAATATTTTAATAGGATTTCGGTATACCTAAATTATTATTAAAACATTAAGAATCACCCAATGCAAATAATTTAATATTCACCTCAAATAGGTTATTCTTCATTATTAATTATTCAAATGAAAATTTAAAAATTACAATAGTGAAGGAACGGTTCACACAAGTATCGGAGGAGGATGTGATCTTGAGCAGATATCTAAAACTTTCTCACTATCTTTATCGCGTATGTTTGCGAAATAATGAAAATAGAATTCGGAAATTGACAACAAAAATATATAAAGTAAAAAATAAAAAAACAATAAAAATATTGATAATTGGTTTAGTTAAATCGAACTAATTAAAGATACAATGAATAGATCGGCCTCAAATCAAGTACAACTACAAATTGAATAATACCGGAATGTACATTGTAGTTATAAAATATACGTATTCATCATACATACAAGGGTAGACAAAAATTTGCTCAATAAATAAGAAAGCCTATGTTATTAAATAACATAGGCTTATGTGTCCCCAAGGGGAGTCGAACCCCTGTTGCAGGAATGAAAATCCTGAGTCCTAACCACTAGACGATGGGGACATCAAAAAAAACAAAAATTAAATATCTCCGCCAGAGGCGGATCCGCCTTAGGTGGAAAAAATCAAAATGTAAAGAACAAATACGATTGACTGCAACAGGGTGAGTAGAGGGACTTGAAC